>PWVP01000056.1 GCA_003561815.1 Campylobacterota bacterium
CCAGCAGTTACGCCCCGCTGGGCACCCAGCTGCTCGAACACTTCGATGGGCTCTTAATACACACCGGACAGATGTGGCAGAGCGCGCCCACCGATGCGACGCTTCAGAGTATTGAGAACCTCTACCGCCATCAGCAGCAGAGCGCGCCCTACCTAAAGGATCTGCTCCTTCTGGATAGCCAGGGCCATATTCTCGCCTGGAGCCACCCGCAAAAAAAGCCGCCCGATATTCAGATGCGCCACTACTACCGCATCCATCTTGACGATCCTCAAAGCGATCGCTATGTGGGCCAACCCAAGCGCTCTATCGAGGATCCCTCGCACTGGTTTTTCCCCCTAAGCCGCGCCCTGCGCGATCGGGAGGGAACGCTGGTGGGTGTGACAGTCGCGCTGATCGATATCGAAGTGCTTCAGGCGCACTACAACCAGCTTCTAAGCCATCCGCTGGTCTCCTCGGCGCTACTGGATCGCCATGGCCGCTTTATTATCCGCATCCCGACCATCGATCGCCCTCTGGTGGGCGAGATCGCCCCCTCCACAGCGGGGCTGACACTTCCGCTTCAGGAGGCGACCACCCTCACCCTGCCCCGATCGGTTGATCACCTGCAGCGGCTGGTCACCCTGCAGCCGCTTGAGGGGTTTGATCTGATGGCCTCAGCGACGGTGGATATCCAGGGATATATGAAACAGTGGCGCCAGCGCTCCTGGCCGATAGTCGCCTCATGGTTGACACTCAGTCTGCTGGCGTGGTGGCTCTCAGGCTGGATCCTGACCACCCTGCGTGAACGGCGCCAGGCCAGAGAGGGGCTGGCCGATGAGCGGCGCCTTAAAGAGACGCTGCTGCACGAGGCGGGGGATGCGATTTTGATCTTTGACGATCGCGGGCAGATCCAGATGGCCAACCCCGCCGCCCACCGGCTCTACGGCTACGATAGCGGTGAGCTGATTGGCCTCTCGGGCGAAGCATTGATCCACCCAGAGTATCAATCCCTCTTTGAGCACTTCCGCCAAATCGGACACGGTGAGAGCTTCAGAGCCGAATCGCTCGATCGACGAAAAGATGGCCACCACTTTGCTACAGAGGTTCACGGGCGCGCACTCGATGAACACGGCCAACGGCGGCTGCTGGCGGTGGTGCGGGATATCAGCCACCATAAAGAGCGCGAAGAGCGCGATCGGCGGCGGCACGAACAGGATGTCCTGCTGCGCCGCATCGCCACCGAGCTGGGCAACACCCGTGACGATCAGATTGATAGGGCCCTTGAGGGGGCGCTTGAGGCGATCGGGCGTTTTAGCCGAAGCGATCGCGCCTATATCTTCCTGTATGAGCCGGAGACGATCCGAAACAGCCACGAGTGGTGCCGCGAAGGGGTCGCTTCGCAGAAAGAGCAGCTTCAGCGTGTCCCTAAAGCGGAGGTGCCCTGGATCTTGAGTCGTCTGGAGACCGGCCATACCGTTCAGATCGACGCACTGGATACACTCCCGCCGGAAGCGAGTCGCGAACGGACACTCTTTAGCACCCTGGAGCTCTCGGCTGCTTTAATGGTGCCACTCTATGCAGAGGATCGGATGATGGGCTTTATCGGCTTTGATATGATCCATCAGCCACGAAGCTGGAGTGAGGAGGATCGGCTCACCATGGAGCTTCTCACCACTATGGTTGCCGGTGCGCTGCAGCGCCAGAATCGCGAACGGGCACTCAGAAGAAGCGAGGAGTATCTGCGCCTGGCCGCCCTAAAGAGCGGCCAACTGGTCTATATCTACGACCCCGAAACGGGCCGCATTTCGTGGATGGGGGCGATCGAGGCGGTCACGGGGTGCTCCCCTGAGGCGTTTGCCGCTGTCGATATCCACGGCTGGGAGGCGCTGATCCACCCTGAGGATCGCCAGCGGGTGATGGATATTCTCTTTCAGACGGAGAGCTTTGATGGGAGCTTCGATAGCGAATACCGCTTTCGCCACGCTAAGGGGCACTACCTCTATGTCGAGGAGCACGGCAGCTTCTACACCGATCAGGCGGGCCAAAGATGTATGATCGGAGCGATCAACGACATCACCGATCGGGTGGTGGCCTACCACGAGCTGGAGAAGATGGCCCGCACCCTTGAGGAGCAGGTGCATCAGGAGGTGGGCAAACGGATGGCGATCGAAAAGCAGCAGCACGAGCAGGAGCGGCTTTTGATCCAGCAGTCCAAGATGGCGGCCATGGGGGAGATGATTGGCGCCATCGCCCACCAGTGGCGCCAACCGCTCAATGCGCTGGGGCTCTTTATCCAGGATCTTAAAGATGCGTGGCACTACGGGGAGCTCGATAGCGCCTATCTCGATCGGATGGTGGCCAAATCGATGAAGCAGATCGCCTTTATGTCCAAAACCATCGACGACTTTAAGCGCTTCTTTAAGCCCAACAAAGAGGCGCGCGCCTTTCTGGTAGCCGATGCGATCGAGAGCGTTCAGAGTCTGGTCTCCGCACAGCTGCGCGATCACAGCATCACCCTCACCTGCCAGGTGGCCAACCCCACCCAGGAGGTCATCGGCCATGAGAGCGAGTTTGAGCAGGTGCTGCTCAACCTGATTAGCAACGCCAAAGATGCGCTGATTGAACGAAACACCCCCCAGCCGAGTATCACCGTCCAGACCCAAATCGCTGATGGGATGCTGGTTTTATGGGTGGAGGATAACGCTGGAGGGATCGATCCGGCCATTCTCGATCGCATCTATGAGCCCTACTTTACCACCAAAGAGGAGGGGCGTGGAACCGGCATCGGCCTTTATATGTCCAAGATGATTATCGAAGAGAGTATGAAAGGGAGTCTCATGGCCACCAACACCCCCAAAGGGGCGCGGATGGTGATCACCCTGCCGCTGGAGAGTGCGCATGAAAAGTGATCGTTTCCTGGCGGTGCTGGGGCTTTTGCGCGAAGCGTACCCCGGATGGAACGCCCCGGTGGTGACACTGATCGCCCAGCACAGCGGTGACCCTTACCGGGTGCTGATCTCCACCCTGCTGAGTCTGCGGACCAAAGACGAAACCACCGCCGCGGCTAGCGAGCGGCTCTTTGCGCTGGCGGATACCCCCCAGAAGATGGTGCAGCTCTGCGCGAAACAGATCGAAGCGGCGATCTTTCCGGTGGGGTTTTATCGCAACAAAGCCGCCCAGGTGATTGCGATCAGCCAGGAGCTGCTAGAGCACTACGGCGGGCGCGTGCCCGATCGCTTAGAGGATCTGATGCGCTTTAAGGGGGTGGGGCTTAAAACCGCCAATCTGGTTTTAGCGCTGGGCTATCAGATTCCGGCTATCTGCGTGGATATCCATGTGCACCGCATCTGCAACCGACTGGGCTTTATCCGCACCAAGACCCCCGAAGAGAGTGAAGCGCGGCTGCGGCGCAAAGTGCCCAGAGATCACTGGCTGGTGATCAACGATCTGATGGTCGCCTTCGGCCAGAGCCTCTGCCGCCCCGTCTCGCCGCACTGCAGCCGCTGCCCCGTCGCCACCCTCTGCGAGTGCAAAGGGGTCACGCAACACCGCTAGAGCTAAAAGCGCCAAGGGCGCGCGGGCCTGCTGCCGAAGCAGTCGCAGCGACAGCGTAGCTCCGGCGGCTTTGCTGCCGGAGCGTACTCGGGAGCCCTACTCCCGAAATCGATGCGTAATGGGCATCCGCCGATCGCGGCCAAAGGCGCGCTCGGTGATCTTGATACCCACCGGCGCCTGATGGCGCTTGTACTCATTGAGGTTGATGAGTCGAACAACCTTCCGGCTGGCATCGGGGTCGATCCCGAGCGCATCCATCTCATCCAGGCTCAGATCCTCCTCGATATAGCAGCGGATAATGCGGTCAATCACACCGTAATCGGGCAGCTCATCCTGATCGCACTGATCGGGGCGCAGCTCGGCGCTGGGGGGCTTGGTGAGGATATTTTCCGGAATCACCACCCCGGTGCGGTTGCGCCAGTGGCACAGATCGTAGACGGTGGTTTTGAGCACATCCTTTAGGAGTGCAAACCCGCCGACCATATCGCCATAGAGGGTGGCATACCCGACACTGAGCTCACTCTTATTGCCCGTGGCCAGCACGATATGGCCAAACTTATTGCTAATCGCCATCAGCAGCTGCCCGCGAATGCGCGCCTGGATATTCTCCTCGGTGGTATCGCTGGGCCGATCCTCAAAGAGGGGCTCCAAAGCCGTCTCATAGGCGGCCATCATGGGCTCGATGGGGATCTTATGGAGCTTAAAGCCCAGGTTTTTGGCCAGCTCGATGGAGTCGCTCAGGCTGTGTGCCGAGCTGTGTGGCGAGGGCATCATCACCCCCATCACCTGATCGGGGCCAAGTGCATCGACGGCGATGGCGGCCACCAGGGCGCTATCCACACCGCCGCTGAGTCCGAAAACCACCCGCTTGAAGCCATTTTTAGCGATGTAGTCCTTTAGCCCCAGACAGAGTGCGCCATAGATCGCCTCAAGCGGCTCGGGCGCTGGCGGTTTAAAGGGGCGCATCAGCGGGGACTGGCTTAGGCGGGTTTGGAGCGTGACGGTTGTAACCGACTCATCTGGAGTAAGCCGCGCGCGCTGCGATCGGATGCGGGCATCTTTTAGCTGCAAGCGAAAGATCTCATCGAGATCGATGTCACACAGCAGCAGATCCGGCTCAAACGCCTTCGCTTCGGCGATAATCTCACCCCTGGCATCAATCACCAGGCTCTGGCCGCTAAAGACCAGCTCATCCTGTCCGCCCACCTGATTGACATAGGCCAGCGCACAGCGGCTATCGCGGGCTCGGGTCTGAAGCATGGCGTTTTTATGCATCAGCCGATCGGCGCTAAAGGGGGAGGCGTTGAGGTTGATCACCACCTCCGCCCCTTGCAAAGCCGCCTGATGCATTGGCCCTTCGGGAAACCAGAGATCCTCACAAATGGCGATACCGATCTTATATTCGCCCATCTGCAAGATCGTGATCTCATCCCCCCTTTGGAAATAGCGCTCTTCGTCAAAAACCCCGTAGTTGGGCAGATGGTGTTTGCGGTAGGTGGCCACCACGCGCCCCTCTTCGATCACCGCTGCGGCATTAAAGATATCCTCATTGCGCTCCACAAAACCAACAATCGCCACGATCCCCTCCGTGGCCGCAGCGATCTGATCGAGTGCGCGCAGATTGGCCGCGATAAGGGCCGGTTTGTAGAGCAGATCCTCAGGGGGATAACCGGTGATCGTCAACTCCCCAAAAGCAACAATCTGTGCACCCTGAACCTTGGCCGCTTCGATCGCTTCAAGGATCAGCGCGGTATTACCCGCGATATCGCCTACGGTGGTGTTGATCTGAGCTAGGGCGACCGTGAGTTTGTTCATAGGGCGTGGTACCTTTTGAGATACTCCTCAAGGATCTGCTTGTGGTCAAAAGCGAGTTTGAGGGAGGCGAGTTCACCGAGGGTAAACACCCGCGCCTCTTTGGCATCATCGGCCCCCTTGGGCGTACCGGTGGCGGTGCAGCGGTAGACCATGCTCACCGTGTGAAAGCGTGTATCACGAGCCGGATCAGAGTAGATACCGATCAGTTCATGACGGGTAACATCGAGCGTCGTCTCTTCGCGCATCTCCCGCACCAAGGCCTCCTCCACCCGCTCACCGATATCAACAAAACCACCGGGCAACGCCCAGCCATAGGGCGGGTTTTTGCGCCAGATAAGCACCACACCCGCCAGATGAGGCCCTTGCATCAACTCAATCACACCATCCACGGCCAAAAAGGGGGTCTGGATCATCTCTGCTCCTCCAATGTCTCTTCACCGTTTTCGACGCGGTTACGGCCTCTATTTTTGGCCAGATAGAGCGCCTCATCCGCCCGTCGGATAAACGCTTCGGACTCTTCGGCTTCACGGTACTGGGAGACCCCAAAACTACAGGTGATCTGCCCCACATGGCTAAAGTTGTACTCCTCAATATGGCGGCGTAGCTTCTCAGCCAGAATCGAAGCGGCCTGCAGATCGTTTTCGGGCAATAGCACCACAAACTCCTCGCCCCCATAACGA
>PWVP01000233.1 GCA_003561815.1 Campylobacterota bacterium
ATGTGGATTTCTCCCATGAGGTGAGTAAATCGCTCATCTCCAGTGAAGGGGCGCTTCTGGTGGTGGATGCCACCCAAGGGGTGCAGGCGCAGACGATCGCCAACTGCTATCTGGCGCTGGAGAACAATGTCGAGATGATTCCGGTGATCAATAAGATCGACCTGCCCAGCGCCGATGTGGAGCGGGTCAAAGCCGAGATCGAAGAGGTGATTGGTGTGGACTGCTCCGGTGCGGCGCTGGTTTCGGCCAAAGCGGGACTGGGGATTGCGGAGCTCATCGACATCATCGTCGATCGCGTTCCGCCCCCGCAGGGGGATTCAGAGGCCACCACCAAAGCACTGATTTATGATAGCTGGTTTGATAACTACCTGGGCGCTCTGGCGCTGGTACGGGTCTTTGATGGGCAGCTGAAAAAGGGTCAGAAGATCCGGGTGATGGCGGCGGGTAAAGAGCATGAGATTCAGCAGCTCTACTATCCGCACCCCATCGCCCAGATCCCCACACAGGCGATCGAGAGTGGCGAGATCGGCGTGGTGGTGCTGGGGATTAAAACCGTCGATGATGTGCGTGTCGGTGATACCATGACCGATGCCAAAAACCCCGCTAAAGAGCCGGTCGCCCGCTATCAGGAGGCGACGCCGTATGTCTTTGCCGGACTCTTTCCGATCGATGCGGATCAGTTTGAGGATCTGCGCGAGGCGCTGGAGAAGCTCAAGCTCAACGACTCGAGCATCTCCTACACCCCCGAAACCTCCGCTGCGCTGGGGTTTGGTTTCCGTGTCGGCTTTTTGGGTCTGCTTCACATGGAGGTGATTAAGGAGCGTCTGGAGCGGGAGTTTGGGCTCGATCTCATCGCCACCGCACCGAGTGTGACCTATGAGGTGGATACCACCCGGGGCGAGACGCTACACATCTCCAACCCCACCGAACTGCCCGAGGTGCAGCATATCGCCGAGATCCGTGAGCCCTATGTGCGCGGCACGGTGATCGTCCCCCATGAGTTTGTGGGCAACATGATCACGCTTTTGAATAACAAGCGGGGCGTGCAGGAGCGGATGGACTATCTGGGCACCGATCGGGTGATGCTGGTCTATGCGATTCCGCTCAATGAGGTGGTCTCTGATTTTTACGATAAGCTCAAAAGCCTCTCGAAGGGGTATGCCAGCTTCGATTATGAGCCGATCGAGTATCGACCGGGCAATCTGGTCAAGCTGGATCTGCGCGTGGCCGGTGAGCCGGTGGATGCGCTCTGTCTGATTGTGGATCGCACCAAGGCCGAAAGCCGGGGCCGGGAGCTGACGGCCAAGATGAAGGAGCTGATCGATCGGCAGCTCTTTGAGGTGGCGATCCAGGCGAGTATCGGCAATCGCATCATCGCCCGGGAGACGGTCAAGTCGGTGGGCAAGAATGTCACCGCCAAGTGTTACGGCGGCGATATCACCCGCAAACGAAAGCTTCTGGAGAAGCAAAAAGAGGGCAAAAAGCGGATGAAGGCGATTGGGAAGGTGAGCATCCCGCAGGAGGCATTTTTGGCGGTTTTAAAGATTGACTAAGCCGCATTTTAGAATGCTTGCTCTATAATCGCGCTCTTAATTTCTGGTGATTCCTATCAAAGGTAAAAGAATGTACGCAATTATTAAGGCGGATGGCCGCCAATATAAAGTGAGTCAGGGTGATATCATCTGCTTTGACAAGATGAGCAAAGAGCCCAAAGAGAGCGTTGAGTTTGATCAGGTTCTGATGATCAACAACGATGGCAAAGCCACAGTCGGCACCCCTCTGGTCTCCGGCGCAAAAGTCAAAGGTGAGGTGATCAACGAGGGGCGCGATAAGAAGGTGGTGATCTTTAAAAAGCGCCGCCGTAAAGATAGTAAGCTTAAGCGCGGTTTCCGCCGCAGCTTTACCCGCGTGCGCATTACCGAGATCGCAAACTAAAGGAGTAAACCATGGCACATAAAAAAGGACAGGGTAGTACCCAGAATAACCGGGATTCGGCTGGACGCCGCCTCGGGGTTAAAAAGTTCGCCGGTGAGGTGGTTCGTGCCGGGAACATCATCGTGCGTCAGCGCGGTACCCGCATCCGTCCGGGCGACAATGTCGGCATGGGCAAGGATCACACCCTTTTTGCGCTTGTGGATGGTCAGGTGGCTTTCGGCCACTTCAGTGCCGATCGCAAAAAGGTCTCCGTCGTCCCCGCTTCTGCCTAAGCCACCCTTGAATCGTCGGCCCCCTCTGGCGGGGGGCCACCCCTCTTTACCCCTCCTCCTATATTTTTACAAAGGTGCGCCGTGTTTATCGATAGTGTCGAGATTACCGTAGCCTCCGGTAAAGGGGGTCCGGGTTGTGTCGCGTTTCGCCGGGAGAAGTTTATCACCCAGGGCGGCCCTGAGGGGGGCGATGGCGGACGCGGTGGCGATCTGATCTTTGAGGTGGACAACAACACCGATACCCTCTCGCACTACCGGGGCAATAAAAGCTACCGCGCCCCCAATGGTCGTCCTGGCGGCAGCAAAAATATGACCGGAAAATCGGCTGAGCCGCTGGTACTAAAGGTGCCGCCTGGCACACAGGTGTGGGACATCGACTCTGAAGAGCTGCTGCTGGATCTGACAGAGGCAGGACGCCGTGAGCGGCTGCTTAAAGGGGGCAAGGGCGGGCTAGGCAACAGCCACTTTAAATCCTCCACCAATCAGCGCCCCACCTATGCCCAGCCCGGTGAGCCCGGTGAGCAAAGACGGGTGCGTCTGGAGCTAAAATCGATCGCCGATGTGGGGCTGGTAGGCTTTCCCAATGTGGGCAAATCGACCCTGATTAGCACCCTGAGCCACGCTAAGCCCCGCGTGGCCGATTATGAGTTTACCACCTTGACGCCGGCGCTAGGCGTAGTGAATGTAAGCGAGTACAGCAGCTTCGTGATGGCGGATATTCCCGGTATTTTAGACGGCGCCAGTCAGGGGCGGGGACTGGGTCTGGAGTTTCTGCGTCACATTGAGCGCACGCGTATACTGCTCTTTGTGCTCGATGCGGTGAGCTACCGACCCCTTAAGGAGCAGTATATGGCCCTTAAGGAGGAGCTTGCCTGCTACTCTGCCGAGCTGGCCGCGCGCCCTTACGGCATAGTCTTTACGCGGGTGGATGCCGATCCGGCCGAGGCGAAGGCGCGCATGGAGGGCTTTTTAGGGGAGCAGGGGCTCACGCCCAGCGCCACGGAGCGCTTTTTGGAGTGTGAGCTGCCCCTTTATGCCCCTAAGGAGGCGCAGCAGCCGGTCTTTGCCCTGCCCATTAGTGCGGTGGCGGGCTTTAACCTCAAACCCCTTGTCTACGCCCTGGAGGCGCTGGTGGTGCAGGAGCGGCGCGATGCGGATCGTCCTTAAGGTCGGATCCTCCACGCTCACAGAGGGGGGGCAGCTCTCTTTGGCGCGCATCGATGCGCTTGCTGAGCTGATGGCCAGCCTCCACCCCCACCATGAGCTGCTATTGGTCAGCTCCGGCGCCGTGGCGGCCGGATCGGGCGTGGTGCCGGGCTTGAGCCGTGAAAACACCGCCGATCGTCAGGCGATGGCGGCGGTGGGCCAAGCGCTTTTGATGCGCCACTACGCCAAAAGCTTTGAGCCGCACGGGATTCGCGTGGCGCAGATCCTGCTCACAAAGGATGACTTCAACTCCTTTAGCCACTCGGAGAATGCCAAAAGCGCGATCGGCACTCTTTTAAGACATAAGGTGATTCCGATCGTCAACGAAAACGACACGGTGGTGATCGATGAGCTGCTGCGCGGGGATAACGATCAGCTCTCAGCGAAGGTGGCCTTCCATTTTGATGCGGATCTGCTGGTGATCTTATCGGATATCGATGGCTACTATGATCACAACCCTAAAACCCATCCCAAGGCGAAACGACTCTCCTGTGTGCACACCATCTCGGCAGAGGCGCTTAACGCCCTGCCAAGCCCCAATGGAGATTTTGCCACGGGGGGGATTGTGACCAAGCTCAAAGCGGCGGATTTTTTGATGCAGCGGGGCAAACAGATGTTTCTGGCCAGCGGCTTCGATCTCAAGCCGGTTCGCCGCTTTCTGCTAGAGGGCGCACAGGAGGGGGGGACGCTCTTTTGTCCACGCTAAGGGCGATCTACATGGGGACACCCGCCTATGCGGCCACCATCTTGAGCGATCTGCTCACCGCCGATACGCTGGAGATGGTTCTGGTGGTCACTCAGCCCGATCGCCCTGTGGGGCGAAAGGGGGTGCTCACCCCCCCGCCGGTCAAACAGGTAGCCCAGCAGGCCGGTCTGGATCTGGCGCAGCCTGAGCGCTTAGATGAGATAGTCGATCGGATCGCCTATTTAAAGCCGGATCTGATTGTGGTAGCCGCCTATGGGCAGATTCTCTCTTCTGCTGTGCTTTCGATCGCACCGTGCTACAACCTGCACGCCTCGCTGCTGCCAGCACACCGTGGGGCGGCCCCTGTGCAGGCGAGCCTCCTGCGCCAAGAGCCGCTCACAGGCATGACGCTGATGCAGATGGAAAAGGGGCTGGATACCGGTCCGATGCTGGCGTTTAACCTGATCGCCACCGCCGGACACCAGGCGGCCAGCCTCACAGAGCAGCTTGAACAGAGTGGCGCTTCGCTTCTGCTCTCGGCCCTGAAGCGTTACGATCGGCTGCGCCCGCTGCGCCAGCACAGCTGCGACGCCAATCTGGTGCGTAAAGTCAAAAAACAAGATGGCGCCACCGATTTTAAGCGCAGCAGCCAGGAGCTCTGTAGCCGCTTTCGGGCCTACACCCCCTGGCCGGGCCTCTTTTTAGAGAGTGGGCTTGTGCTGGTGGCGCTTAAGCCGGGGCGAGCAGAGGGGCGCTTTACTCCCGGCGAAATTTTAGCGATCCAGGCAGAGGCGATCGAGGTGGGCACGCTGCAGGGGAGTGTCTGGATCGAGCGGCTGCAGGCCCCCTCCAAAAAGCCCGTCGCAGCGGCGAGCTATCTTAATGGAAAGCGGTTGGGCGTTGGAGATACGCTGGTTTGATACGCTAGAGTCCACCCAGCGCTATCTGGTTGAGGCACTTCGAAGCGGTGCGCTTGTGGCACCGGTGGCGGTGGCGACGCGCAATCAGCCCGGCGGTATCGGTAGCCGCCAGAACCGCTGGCTCAACCAGCCGGGAAACCTCTTTTTCTCTTTTGGGCTGGATCGCAGCCAGCTGCCCTCTGATCTGCCGCTTCAGTCGGTCTCGATCTATATGGGGTTTATTTTGGTGCTGCAGCTGCGCGCCATGGGATCAAAGCTCTGGCTCAAGTGGCCCAACGATCTCTATGTGGAGGATCGAAAAATCGGCGGTGTCGTGACACAGCTGCTTGCCGGGCATGTGGTGTGCGGTATCGGATTGAACCTGATTGCGCCGCGATCGCCCTTTGGTGCGCTCGATATCGCCATCGCCCCTTCAAAGTTGCTGGCAGATTATTTAGAAAGTGTCACCAAAACTCCGCTTTGGAAGAATCTCTTTAGCCGCTTTGAGATAGAATTTGAAAGAAGCCGGGGTTGTCATGTTCATGGCAAGGATGGCCTTCTCTCACTAAGGGAAGCGGAGTTAAACAGCGACGGCTCTGTCACAATCGAATCACGAAGGGTATATAGCGAGCGATGAGTGAAATTATAGCCATTGCCAATCAAAAGGGCGGCGTAGGCAAGACAACAACCGCCGTCAATCTGGCCGCCTCTTTGGCGGTCGCAGAGAAGCGCGTACTCCTAATCGATGCCGATCCACAGGCCAACGCCACCACCAATTACGGTTTTCGGCGCAACGACTACGACTACAACATCTACCATGTCCTGATCGGTATCAAGGATCTGGGTGAGGTGATCTTAAAAACCCCCATCCCCGGACTGGAGCTGGCCCCCTCCAACATCGGCCTGGTCGGGGTCGAAAAAGAGTTTTACGACAAGAAGTACAAGCAAAAAGAGCTGGTGCTTAAAGAGAAGATCGCGCCGCTTGTCGATCGCTACGACTATATCA
>PWVP01000143.1 GCA_003561815.1 Campylobacterota bacterium
CCCCCCATCCGCTCTTCGATAATGGTCTTAGAGAGCGAAAGCCCCACGCCGGTGCCCTTCTCCCCTTTGGTGGAGACGAAAGGATCAAAAATCGCATCGGGTAGAAGCGCCTCATCGATCCCCCCGCCATTATCCTGCACCCGCACCACGCTCTGGGACCCATCGCTCTGCACCTCGATCGTGATGCGCGGCTCTGACACCTCCCGCTGTATGAGCGCATCGATGGCGTTGTTGAGCAGGTTTAAGATCACCTGCTGAAACTCGTTTGCAAACCCCTGAAGCCGCACCCCCTCATCGGCTCTAATCGCTAGCGCGATGGAGGCCTTTTGCAGCGTGGGTTCCAGCAGCCGAATAACCCGATCGAGCGAAGGGCGCAGCTCGAAACGCTCCTTTTGGCGATCGGGCTTGTAGAAGCTGCGAAACTCATCCATGGTCTGGCTCATAAAGTGGACATGATCCATGATGCGATCGGCCCCCTCTTGAGCGCGCTGCGCATCAAGCTCACCCATCTGCGCATCCATCGCCATCGCCTGTGCGCCCAGCCCGATGGCATTAAGCGGCTGCTTCCACTGGTGGGCGATCGTGCCGATCATGTTGCCCAGCTCCGCCATCTTCGACTGCTGAATGAGCAGCTTGCGGCTTTTTTCCTGCTCCTGCTCCAGCGCCATGCGCCGCTGCACTTCGCTCTCCACATGCAGCGCCAGCTGCTCGTTAAACCGCTCTAGAAGATCCTCGTGCTGCTTCTGTTCGGTGATATCCCGGCACACCGCCACCACCATATAGACCCTTTTTTGGCGATCGAGAATGGGGTTGAGCACCACCATCCAGGTGCGCGCCCTCTCATCGAGCGCAAACTGCTGCTCGTAGGTGAGGCTATCGCGCTGCTCTATCGCCGCCTGGCAGTGGCGTACCAGTTCAGGGCCGATGGGATCGAGCTGCGCGATATCGCGCCCGCTAAGCGTCGCCGCCTCAGCGCCGAGCATACGGCTTAGGGCAGGGTTGGCCTCTTTACAGCGGAGGCGATCGCCCTGCAGGCGGATCATCAAGATCGGATCGCTGATGTTGCGAAAGAGGGAGCGATAGAGCGCTTCGCTGCGGTTTCGCTGATAGAGGGCGCGATCGAGCCGGCGGGCAAAAAGATAGCCCGCAGCGGCCAGCAGCGCCCAAAGCAGTGCGGCCACCGGCGCCCAGAGTCGCCAGGAGGCGAGCGCCTCGGCGTGGGGAATCGCACTGGCCACCACCAGCCCATACTCGCTGCTAAGCGGGTGGGCGGTGCCGATATAGAGCTGATGGCTGTGCGGCGCCTCAAAGATCCGCGTCAGTGGCTGGGTTAGGGGCGACTGCTCCTTTAAAAGCGCCATCTGCTCGCCCGGCTGCAAAGCGGCGCCGTCACTTAAGTGCAAAAGCACCTCCCCGTTTGTCCGGGCCAGCAGCACCGGCAGACCCGGTTCGGCCAGTCGGCTTAAGCTTCGGCTCAAAACATCCAGCCGCAGGTGGGCCACCGCCACTGCCGCCGCCTCCTGGTGCCGCACCTGATAAACAAAGCCCACCTGGCGCAGCGATTCGCCCTCTAGCGGCGACTCAAAGGGGGGCGTAATAAAGCGCGCGGGCGCCTGAATGGGCGCTTCAGGCAGGTGCGCCCCTGGCCCCTCCAGCGGGCTCGGATAAGAGTCGATGAGCGGCGTGCCGGTGGGGGCTAAAAGTGCCAGACGGGTGACCTCTGGATGGCTGGCCGCACCGAAACGAAACAGCGCGGTCACCGGGTTTTGCATCCGCACCGGATCGGAGAGGTACGCCTCGCCACCCTGACGCATCAGATGCTCCAGCTGCTCGAAGCGATCCTCAAGCAGTACGGCGTAGGTGTGGGCCTCCTTCTGGGTCTGAAGCTCCGCTTTAGCCACCCCATGCTGGTGGGTACTCATCAGGGCATAGAGCAAGATCGCACCGCTTAAAAGCGCCACAATCCACCAAACCGTCCGGGGCGAAATGCCACCCCCCTTTAAATGTTCCGGCATCCGATCCCCTTTTATCTACTTAGCGACAAAACGCTACAATCTATTCAGTTTAGCGCAGGAGCGTGAATGAAGTGTGTAAATGTGTGCTACACCACCGAAAAGGTGCTGCTTGAGACGCTCAAACAGCACCGGCTCGATGAGGAGCAGACGCTACTGGTGCAGATTTTTAGCGGCAACACCGATCCGGGCGCACTTGAGCAGGTGTGTCAGGCGGTGCGCACACACCTTCCCCAGGCGGTCGTGATTGGGGCAACCACCGCCGGAGAGATTGAGGGGGGTACGATCAGCCAGGGGCAGACCCTCCTCTCAATCGCCGCCTTTGAGCAGACCCGCCTGCTGCCGCTCTATTATGATAGCTGCGATGAGTTGGTGGGCGAGCTGATTGGCGATCGGCTCTTAAGCGATCGGATTAAAGCGGCCATCCTCTTTACCGACGGGATCGGAAGCAACCCGGAGGCGATGCTGGCTGCACTGGCCCAGAAGCGGCCCGAACTGGTGGTTGCCGGCGGGGCGGCGGCGGATAACGGGCGCTTTGAGAGGACCTGGATTATCTTCGGCGATCAGATCGCCACGCAGGGGGTGGCAGGGGTCGCCTTCGATAATCCCGATCTGCACATCGGGCGTCAGGCGCGGCTGGGCTATCTTCCACTGGGGCGAAGCATGCGGGTGACCAAAGCGCAGGGCCATCAGCTTTTCGAGCTCGATCGCCAGCCGATCCGATCGGTGATCGGCCACTATCTGGGGCATGAGACCCTTGAGGGGCTACCCGGCAGCATCGTGCAGTTTCCACTGCTCAAAGAGGGGGCGCAGGTTCCCATCGCGCGGGCTCCGGTGGCGGCGCCGGATGATGGCAGTCTGGTCTATGCCGGTCACCTTCAAGAGGGCGATCAGGTGCGCTTTGCGATTGCGGGTAGCGAGCTGAGTGCCGATGGTGCCACCGCCTGCTGGGAGACCATCGAGCAGCAGCCGATCGAGGCGATCTGGGTCTACTCCTGCATGGGGCGCCGCGCACTGCTGGAGCGAAGTCTGGAGCGGGAGTTTAAGGCGCTGGGCACCAACCGTCCCATCAGCGGGTTTTTTACCTATGGGGAGTTTTTTCACAACGGCGCGCAGAACGATATGCTCAACCTCACCACCACCATCCTTACCCTCTCAGAGGGGGGCCACATCCCTAAAGCGGCCACAGCCGCCACGCCGCACGCCCCAGATGGCAATCTACTCCACACCCTCTCTCATCTGGTCACCACCGTCAGCCGGGAGCTGGAGGAGGCGGTCAGCTCTTTAGAGGCGTACCGTCTGGCCAATGACGAGATCGCGCTTATCTCCTGCACCGATACCGAGGGGGTGATCACCCACGCCAATGACGCCTTCTGTGCCACAAGCGGCTATAGCCGCGAAGAGCTGATCGGCCAAAACCATCGCATCGTGCGCCACCCCGATGTCGAGCCGGCGGTCTATGAGCAGATGTGGCAGCGCATCCGCAGTGGCCACATCTGGCGGGGGCTGCTGCCCAACCGCGCACGATCGGGTGAGACCTACCATGTGGATATGGCGATCGTACCGATTTGTGATAGCCAGGGGGCCATCCGTGAGTATATCGCCGTTCGCCACGATGTGACCCGCCTGATCGATCAGGAGCGCCAGATTGCCGCGCACGCCACTGATCCGCTCACCCGTCTGCCCAACCGCAGCGCCTTTTTCGATCGGCTCCTTAAAAAACAAAAGCCCGCCGTCGCGCTGCTCAATGTCGATCGCTTCCGGGATATCAACAGCTTCTACGGTTTCAAAGCGGGCGATCAGCTTCTGTGTGAGCTCACAGAACAGCTCCTGGCACTCTGCGGCCCGGATCTGGAGCTCTTTCGCGTTGGGGGTGATCTCTTCTTGCTTTTGAGCGACAACCTGAGCGCCGATGCGCTCAAAAAGCGGGTACAGGCGCTTCAGCAGGCGATCGCCGCTACCCTCTTTTTGGAGCAGAGCTTTGGCGCTTCGATCCGCTTGAGTGCCGGGATCGCCGAGGGGGCGTGGCAGGTGCTCAGCCGGGCTGAGGCGGCGCTCAACCGGGCGCAGGAGCGCAGAAGCGATCTGGCCATCGCCCACGAAGATGATGACCGCACCACCGAACAAAACCTCAAGATGATCGGCATCCTCCGCCAGGCGGTGGCCCAGCCGTGGTGGGTGGTGCCCCACTTTCAGCCCATCGTGCGCGCCGCAGATGGCCAGATTATCAAGTACGAAGCGCTGATGCGCCTTCGCGATCAGGAGGGGGTGCTTCATAGCCCCTTTAGCTTCCTGGAGCTGGCCAAGCGGTCGCGCTACTACCCCAGCCTCACCCGCGCCATGATCGAAGGGAGCCTGATGCAGTTTGCCCGGCGGCCAGAGGGGCTCACCCTCAACCTCTCAGCCGAGGATATCCAAAACAGCGAGACGATGGCGTTTCTCTACCGCGCGATCGAGGGGTTTGCCGATCCGACGCGGCTGACACTGGAGGTGACCGAGTCGGAGATGATTGAGGATTACGAGAGTGTGATTGCCGCCATCGCCAAGCTCAAAGCGCTGGGAGCGAGTATTGCGATCGATGACTTTGGCAGCGGCTACTCCAACTTCGCCTATCTTACCCGCCTGCAGGCGGACTATCTCAAGATTGATGGCTCCATTGTTCGCGAGATTGTGCAGAATGAAGATGCCTACCACACCCTCTGTGCCATCGTCGATCTGGCCAAGCGGTTTAATATGCAGACGGTAGCGGAGTTTATCTCATCAGAGGCGGTGGCGCTCAAGGCGCAAGAGGCGGGGGTGGACTACTGGCAGGGGTTCTATGTGGGAAAGCCCGCACCGCTTCGAAACGAAGAAGCGGATTAGGGCGACTGGCTTAGCCCTCCTGGGACTTCTTATACTCCATAATCATGGCGTAGGCCTCATCTTTTAGGCGGAGCTTCTCTTTTTTGAGCTTCTCCAGCTCAAAGTGGTCCATATGCTCGCGGCCGGCGTCTACAGCGGCAATCTCGTCATCAAGCTGGTTGTGCTTCTCAAAAATCTTTGCAAAATGGGCGTTCTCCTGTTTGAGGATACTGATCTCATCACGGTACTCGTGCAGCATCTACATCTACTCCTTCTGGGTTTTTCGCCATTTTACTCGCTTAGGGCTTTAGGTGCGGTAATCGGCGTTGATCTGGACATACTCATAGCCCAGATCGCACCCATAGGCGACAAAACGCCCCTCCCCCTGACCGAGATCGCAGGTAATCTTAAAGCTCTCACCCGCTAGCACCTTGGCCGCCCGGACCTCGATCGAAGCATCCATGCAGTTTTGGCCCCGATCGTAGAGCACCACCTCACCGATGGCGATACTCAGGGTATCGGGATCGCAGCGTACCTGTGCCGCGCCGATCGTGGCGGCCAGCCGCCCCCAGTTGGGATCCTCGCCAAACAGGGCGGTCTTAACCAGCAGTGAGTTGCTCAGCATCTTGGCCGCCTTCTGGGCCTCCTGATCGCTCGCAGCACCCCTCACCTCAAAGGCGGCGAGCTTTTTGGCCCCTTCGCCATCGCGCACCATCTCCAGCGCCAGATAGTGCAGCGCGCGCTTTAAGACCTCCCCGAACGCCTCGGGCTCATAGACGCCACTCAAGCCGTTGGCGTAGATAAAGACCGAGTCGTTGGTGGACATATCCCCATCGACACTGATGGCGTTAAAGCTGTGCACCATGCTCTCCTCCAGGTGCTGCTGCAGCGCCGCCTGGGGCACGGCGGCATCGGTGGTGACAAAGCAGAGCATCGTCGCCAGCTGCGGGGCGATCATCCCCGCCCCCTTGGCCATCGCACCGATCGTAAAGCGGCCCGAGTCGGTCTCCACCTCAAAGGCGATCTGTTTATCCCACCGATCGGTGGTCAAAATCGCCTGGGCGGCCGCATCGGGGTTCTGGGCACTAAAGTCAAACCGCTCAATCCCTGCTACGATTTTTTCCACCGGCAACGGCACACCAATCACCCCGGTGGAGCTCATCAGCGGATTTTCAAAGGGCACCCTCTCAAGCACCGCCTGGACCGCTTCGATGCCCGCCTGAGCGGTCATGGCATTGGCGTTTTTGGCGTTGATAATCACCCCCTGGCTCTTTTGGCCAAGGCGCTCTTTAGCGTGCAGAAGCGGGGCGGCCTGAAAGCGGTTGGCGGTAAAGGTGGCCGCCACATCGCAGGGTATCTCGCTGCGGATAAAGGCCAGATCGGGCTGATCGCCCGGGCGCAAACCGCAGTTGAGCCCATCGGCATAGAACCCCTGGGGGGCACACACCCCACAGGTGACAGAGAAGAACTGCGTCATCTACACATCCTCTTGCACATCCATCCGGTGGTAGCGTTTCACCACCGCCGGATCGGGGCTGAGCAGCACCTTGCTGTTTTTTCCTTTGGGCTCGTAGGGGATTGTGGAGAGCACATAGCGGATCGCCTCCAGCCGCGCGCTGAGCTTATCGTTGCTGTTGACAATAATCCAGGGCGCGTAGCCGGTGTGGGTGCGGCTAAACATCTGCTCTTTATAGCGGGTAAAGTCATCCCACCGCTTCTGTGCCTCGAGATCGACGGGGCTGAGCTTCCACTGCTTAAGCGGGTTGTTCTCCCGCTCCTTAAAGCGGGCGCGCTGGGTCTCTTTAGAGATGGAGAACCAGAACTTGATCAGGATAATCCCGTCATTGACCAGCGCGTGCTCGATCTCGGGCACCTCATGCATAAACCGCTCATACTGCTCCTCGGTGCAGAAGTTAAAGACCGGCTCAACCACCGCGCGGTTGTACCAGCTACGATCGAAAAAGACAATCTCGCCGGGGTTGGGCAGCTGGGCCATGTAGCGCTGGAAGTAAAACTGCCCCATCTCCACCTCGGTGGGTTTAGGCAGCGCCACCACCCGGTATTTCCGGGGATTGAGGCTCTCGGTAAAGCGCTTAATCGCACCCCCCTTACCCGCTGCGTCACGCCCCTCAAACAAGATCACCACCCGCAGGTTGTTCTCATGGACCCAGTTTTGTAACCGGATGAGCTCCACCTGTAGCGATTTGAGCTCCGACTCGTAGGTGACCGTTCGCACCGCTTTGGCGATCTTTTTGCCTTTGATCATCTGCTTTAGACCCGATTTGGTCCTTAAAAGCGCGATCTTTTTGCGCACGCCGTTAAGCTTCTTTTTCGCCTCTTCGTCCTGTAGGCTACCCTCTATCTGGTCCAGATCCTCAAAAAGTGTCTCCAAAATTACCTCCTCTGCTCTCACTTCGTATGGTTAATTGTAGGGCGATCAGCTTAAAGCTGTAAAATAGCGTCAAAAAAGAGTGTAGATGTTTAATGTCGTTCTACTAAGCCCCAAGATCCCCCAAAACACCGGGAGCATCGGGCGCAGCTGCGTCTGTACCGGCAGTGCGCTGCATGTGATCGGCCCCACGCCGATCGACTTTGGCGAGAAGCGGCTTAGGCGGGCGGGGATGGACTACTGGCAGGCGCTGGCCTTTAGCTTCTATCCCGATCTCGAGCAGTTCTTAGCGCAGCACCCCATCACCGATCGGCACCTCTTTTTGACCACCCGAAGTGATCGAATCTACTTTGAGGCATCGATCGAGCCGGGGGATTTTCTGTGGTTTGGCAGTGAGGATAGCGGGCTTCCCGATGCGCTTCTTCAGCGCTATGGCGATCAGACGCGCACTCTGCCCATGAAAGCGGGCTTTCGTAGCCTCAATCTCGCCAGTGCGGCCACAGCGGTTCTGTATGAGGGGGTGCGCCAAAACTACTCGGCAGCGCGCTTTAGGTAATCCTCCATAATCGCCGCCGCCTCCTCTATCCCCTCGGTGGCGCCCTTGAAGATGGTGTGGGTAAAGAAGCTGTCAATCATCGTAGCACCATCGCTCAAATGGGCGCCATAGGGTTCGCGTTTGGGGTTGAGATAGAGCGAAGCGGCGGCGTTCTGTGCGAAAGAGGCGATATCGAGCACCTGGCCGCTGGTGCCGATCGCCACGAAGAGATCGCAGTTGGCAAGTGCCGGGCCGATAAAGCGGTAGTTGGGCGCCGCCTCCCCAAACATCACCACATTGTGGCGCAGATTGGCACTGGCGCAGGCAGGGCAGCGATCCGTAGGCTGCTGGGGACGGTAGCCGATAGCAAACACCTCGCCACAGCTCTCGCAGCGTAGATCTCTTAGGGTGCCGTGCAGATGAACGGTCGAGTCGCCCCCTGCCCGCTCCATCAGATCGTCCACATTCTGCGTGGCGTGAAAGAGGCGATCGCCGTAGCGGTTTTGGAGCTCGGCAAGCACCTGATGTGCTCTGTTGGGGCGCTTATCGGCCAGATCGGCGCGGCGGGCGTTATAAAACTGCGTCACCTTCTGGCGATCGGCCTGCCACCCCTCGACGCTGCACACCTCCATCACATCGAAGTTTTCCCATAGCCCGTCATGATCGCGAAAAGTTTTGAGGCCGCTTTCGGCGGAGAGCCCGGCCCCGGAGAGGATGAATATCATAATTTAAAGTCGCGATCTTCGCGCAAGTCTTTGCTTGCGCGAAGTCGCCCCGAATCCTCCGATGGGTGAAGCGTTAGCTTCTCCCATCATCACTATACGCCCGCATCCTGACGGCGGCGGATGTAGTCCCACTGCGCGTCGATGTCGCGCTGCCACTGATCAATCACATGGCTAAACTCAGGCTTAAAGAGGTGCTTAAAGCGGCCCTGAAGCGCCATGTACTCTTTGACCGGGAGCTTGTTTTTCGGCTCGTAGTTGACGGTGTATTTGTAGTTGTGCGTCTGGGGATCGTACTCGATCTCATAGAGCGGACAAACACAGCTATCGACCATCACCTTAGAGACCTCCATGCTCATGGAGGGGTCAAATTTCCACTCCGTCGGGCACGGGCTCATGGCGTTGATGTAGGTCGCACCGGGGGTCTGGTAGGCTTTCTGGGCCTTTTTGACCAGATCTTTCCAGCTGCTAGGGGCCACCTGGGCCACATACTGGCAGCGGTGGGCGGCCATGATGGCGGTCATGTCCTTCTTCTGCATCTTCTCGCCGTAGCTGACGCGACCGGCCGGTGAAGTGGTAGTGGCCCCACCCACCGGGGTAGAGGAGCTGCGCTGACCACCGGTGTTCATGTAGCCTTCGTTGTCCAGACAGACATACATAAAGTCATGGCCCCGCTCGACCGCGCCGGAGAGGGACTGAAAGCCGATGTCGTAGGTGCCGCCATCGCCAGCGAAAGCGATAAACTTCATCGGCTTATCGCTATAGCCCTTCTTTTTGCGCGCCAATGCTTTGTGCATCGCCTCGGTGCCGCTAATCGCCGCGGCGGCGTTCTCAAACCCGATATGGATCCAGCTGACATCCCAGCTGGTAAAGGGGTAGATGGTAGAGCACACCTCCAGACAGCCGGTAGCGGTGGAGATACAGAGATCATCCTCGGTGGCGTTGACAATCTCACGGACGATAATCGAGTGAGAGCAGCCCGGGCAGAGCCGGTGGCCGCCCTGAAAACGCTCCACGCTGGTGGAGAACTCTTTAAGGTTTTTGATCTGTTTGATTTCACCCATCACGGCCCCCTTATTCGTAGAAGCTCAGGGATTTGCCCCTGAGGTTGATGGTCTGGATAATCGGCTTGACCCGCTTACCCGCTTTGGTACACTCAGCCGCATCGTCGAAGATCCCCTCCAGATGCTCGGTGGTGGTATCGCGCCCACCCAGGCCGTAGATGTAGTTGATCAGGTTGGCGCTCTTGTCGTTCTCAACCATCACTGCAGCGGTCTCATTGTAGAGCGCGCCGGTGGTGCCCATCGGACAGCTGCGATCGAGCACCGCGATGCTTTTAGCGTTTTTGATGGCCGCTGCAAGCGCCTCTTTAGGGAAGGGGCGCCAGAGGCGAATCGCCACCATGCCCACTTTTCGGCCCGCTTTTCGGAGGCGATCGACGGTCATCGTAGTCGTGCCCACAACACTCCCCATACAGATGATCAGCTCATCGGCATCCTCGGTCTGATAGCACTCCACCGGCGCATAATCGCGGCCGCTGAGCTGGCTATACGCCTTTAGAACCTCCTCGACTACCGGCACAGCGTTGACCAGGGCGTAGTTCTGGCGCATCTTGTGCTCATAGTGCCACTCCCCCTCGGTTTGTGCACCATAGGTAACGGGCTTGGCCGGATCGAGCATCGGGTTGTGGGCAGTGTAGTCACCCACGAAGCCGTAGGCATCCGCATCCTCCAGATGCTCCCCCACCTCAGCGGTGTGGCTGACCAAGAAACCGTCCTGATTGACCGCCACCGGCAGCCGCACCCGCATATCTTCGGCAATCTTAAAGGCGCACAGGCAGAGATCATACGCCTCCTGGGGGTTGTTGGCCACCAGGTTGATCCAGCCCGCATCGCGGCCCAGATACATATCGGAGTGATCGCCGTGGATGTTCAGCGGAGCCGCCAGAGCGCGGTTGACCACATTCATCACGATGGGCAGACGCATACCGCTAGCCTGATAGATCACCTCCACCATCAGGGCGTACCCCTGAGAGCTGGTGGCGGTTGCCACACGGCCCCCACCGGCCGCGGCGCCCACACAGGCGCTCATGGCAGAGTGCTCACTCTCCACCATCACAAACTCACCCTCCACTTCCCCATCGGCTACAAACTGCGAGTAGTTCTGTACGATCGGGGTGGACGGGGTAATGGGATAGGCGGCGACGACATCAATCTGCGCCTGGCGCATGGCCTGCGAGGCGGCCATGTTGCCGTCCCATACGACACGATGCTGCTTAGCCATCGCTGTTCTCCTTTTTCTTTTCATCTTTGGCGGGCCAGTTTCTCAGCGCCTCTTCGATCGGCGTCTGGTTGGCAAACATCACCAGGGATTTGGGGTTGGTCGGGCAGACATCTGAACAGATACCACACCCTTTGCAGTGGACATAATCGATCTCGCCAAACTTCTTATCTTTCGGGATGATCGAGGTGTCAGGACAGAAAACCCAGCAAAACTGGCAGTGGATACAAAGCTCCTCATTAAAAACCGGCTTAAGTACCCGCCAGTCGGCCACGCTGTGGTGGATCGAGTTGTTTTCGTGGAACTTCCGCTGTGAGGGATCCCCCTCAAAAGAGAAGAGAAGCGCACCCGCTTCAAACTCTTCCCATCCTTTTAACAGATGCTCTTCAGTCATGGGTGCTCCTTAGTTCACTTCGTCATACGCGCGGCGAATCGCCTGCAGGTTGCCGTCGATAATCTTCTGTGGAAACTTATAGAGGATCTCTTTCATCGCCTGGCTGAACTCATCGATATCAAATGCCCCGGAAACCTTAACAAACGCGCCCAGCATCGGGGTGTTCGGAATCGCTCGACCGATCGTCTCCTGCGAGATGCGGATACAGTCGACCACATGAACATCTTTACCCTGAAGTGCGGGGACCTCTTTTAAAAGCTCCTCTTTGCTCAGGTGCGTTGTGATGACATACTTCGTGCCCTCTTTGGTGTCGTAGGTGATATCGGTATAGACCAGTGATGGATCGATAACAAGCACATAATCTGGGATCATCGCTTTAGAGTGATCGATAATCGGGTCGTCGTCGATGCGGTTGAACGCGTTCATCGGCGCACCACGCTTCTCGGCTCCATAGACCGAAAATGCTTGTACGAACTTCCCCTCCTGTGCCATCACCTCACACAGTGCTTTCGCACCGGTGACGGCTCCTTGTCCGGCGCGGCTATGCCACCTGATTTCTAGCATTTTATGTCCTTGAAGGTTTTCTGCAAAAATGCGGATTGATTGTATTTTAGCCAGTCTTAATCCCACCTTTTGGGTAGAATCAATCCGGCTGCGCCATCAGCTCTTTTCTGATGTGGGCACACGCCTCTTTTACACCGGCTACGATAAGCGGTGTGTGGTCTGCCATTTCCTCTTTTGTGGCATATCCGCTCAAAACCCCGATCGAGTGCACGCCAGCGGCGCGAGCGGCAATGAGATCCAGCGGGGTGTCGCCAATCATCCAGATCGCCCCTTTTGGCTCATCGAGCCGCTTGAGTGCCAGCCTGATAGGCTCCGGATGGGGTTTGGCATTCTCCACCTCTTCATAGCCCACAACGGTCTGAAAATAGTGCCCTACCCCCAGATGGGCCAGAATCTCCTTGGAAAAACGGGCGGTTTTGGTGGTGACCACCCCCAGCCTGGCCAGGGGAGCGACCATCTGTAGCGCCTCGTTCACCCCCGGCAGAAGATGGGTCTTCTCCTGACAGACGGTGCGGTAGTGGCCACGATAGACCTCCACATACGCCATCGCCCGGTGCGAGGCGACACCCAGCCTCTCAAACATACTCACCAGCGGATGGCCGATGAGCGAGACGATCGAAGAGGCATCGGGTACCGAGTCGCCAAAGTGTCTAAAGGCGACACCGAAGCTCTCCACGATCGCTTCGGTCGAGTCGATCACCGTTCCATCCAGATCAAAGAGAACACACGCATCTTTGGGCATAATGCACACCTTATTTTGAGAAATAAAAGGGGCCATTGTGCCAGAAACAGCTTCGACTCCCCCGCTGACCCCCCCTGCAAGCGTTGCCCGGTGGCTTCAGTGGGGCGAAGCGCAGCTATCTGGCAGGGTCGATCGGCCCCGACTGGAGGCGCAGATCCTTTTAGCCAGTGCCATCAAACGCGATCGCCTCTGGCTGATGGCCCACCCCGAAGCGGCGATCGATCCGGGCAGCTACCCCGACTGGATTGCGCAGCGGGCCGATGCTCAGCCTCTAGAGTACCTTACCGGGAGGGTGGGCTTTTATAGTCGCGAGTTTATCATCACACCCGGCGTGCTGATCCCCCGGCCTGAGACGGAGCTTCTCATCGATCGCGCCCTGGCGGCGATCGCCACCTCTCAAGCGCCCCGCATCGCTGAGATCGGTACCGGCAGCGGTGTGATAGCGATCGTGCTTGCGCTTTTAAGGACCGATGCAGAGATCGTCGCCACCGATATCAACCCTAAAGCGATCGCATTGGCCAGAGAGAATGCCGCCCTTCACGGCGTGGCCGATCGCATCGCGTTTGTGCAGGGCTCTTTGCTTGATGGTGTGGGCGGGCCGTTTGATCTGCTCATCTCCAACCCCCCCTATATCGCCTCGGATGCGCCGCTGGATCCGTGCGTCCTAAAGGAGCCGTACGAAGCGCTCTTTGGTGGCGCAGCGGGCCATGAGCTGCTCTTTCAGATTATCGACTCCGCCTGCGCGCAGCGGGTGGGCTATCTCGCTTGCGAGTGCGGCTACGATCAGCGGGCGGTTCTGGAGCGCTATCTGGCGGATAAAAGGGTTTCTGAAGTAGAGTTTTATCAAGACTACGCCCAACTACAAAGGGGATTTGTTGCCAGAATCGATGATTAAGATCCAAAATCTCCATAAAGCCTTTGGCACCAAGCGGGTGCTGCAGGGGGTCGATCTAGCCATCGTGCGGGGTAAGACCACCACCATTTTCGGCATCAGCGGCGGTGGCAAATCGACTATTATTAAACACATCGTCGGACTGCTTGTGCCCGATCGGGGCCAGATCATCGTCGACGGGATCCGGCTTAGCCACCGCGATCCGGCCACGCTCTATGCCATTCGCCGCAAGGTGGGGTTTCTGTTTCAAAGCGGTGCGC
Source organism: Campylobacterota bacterium (assembly GCA_003561815.1). Lineage (GTDB taxonomy): Bacteria > Campylobacterota > Campylobacteria > Campylobacterales > SZUA-545 > CSSED11-302. Next base: position 13,632 of record PWVP01000143.1, read on the forward strand.
TCTTTGATAGCATGTCTGTTGAGGAGAATGTCGCCTTTCCGCTTTTAGAGCACACCACCCACGGCCCTACAGAGCGGAGCAAGCGGATCCACCGGGCGCTGGAGCTGGTGGGGCTCAAACCCTCAGAGGTGCTTCCCCTCTATCCCCACGAGCTCTCCGGCGGGATGCGAAAGCGCGTCGGGCTGGCGCGCACCATCATCTTCGAGCCGGAGGTGATCCTCTATGATGAGCCCACCAGTGGCTTAGATCCCGTCACCTCCGATCGCATCAGCCGAATGATTTTACACCTTCAGGCCCAGCTGGGGGTCACATCGGTGCTTATTAGCCACGATATCAATGAGAGCTTTAAGTGCTCGGACTACATCGCGATGCTGCATGAGGGGAGAATTGTCGATTACGGTGAAGCGGAGCACTTTAAGGATTCGAGCCACCCGGTGGTGAGACAGTTCGTCACCGGAAGCGTCGAGGGGCCGATCCAGCTGCTAAACGACTAGATCGGCCGCAGCGGACTAGTCGAGCTGGCGGCGGATAAAGGTGGGGGTGTCCAGATCGTCATCCTCGCGCACATCGTACCCGCCAGAGACCTTCAGCGTCCGGTTAACCGCGCGGGTGCGCACAGGGGCCTCTTCGGGCTGATCCATGGCGATCTCGTTATTGGCCGCTTCGCGCTCAAAGCCGGTGGCGATGATGGTCACCTTCGCCTCCTCAGGCTCAAACGAATCATCCACAGAGGTACCAAAGATCACATCGGCATCCTCATCGGCTGAATCATACACCACCTGCATGGCGCGGTTGATCGCCACCAGCGGGTAGTCGGGGTGGATCTGAAAGTGGACCAGCACACCCATCGCCCCATCGATCGCCAGATTGTCCAGAAGCGGCGACTCGATCGCATCCTTAAGGGCTTCGTAGGCGGCATCGGCCCCCTTGGAGTGGCCCATCCCCATCAGCGCCATGCCGCGGTGGCTCATCACGGTGGAGAGATCGGCGAAGTCGGTGTTGATCCCCTCTACCCCATTGGGCAGCACGATGGAGCTGATGCCGCGAACGGCGCGGGCGAGAACTGAATCGACCATTGAGAAGCTCTCGGCATACCCCATGCTCTTTTCGACGATCGCCATCAGTTTATCATTAGGGATCATCACCATCGAGTCGCAGTTGATCTTGAGATCCTCATACCCCTGATTGGCCAGCTTGTTGCGCTTGGGGCCTTCGAAACCAAAGGGTTTGGTGCAGACGGAGATGGTCAGAGAGCCGTTCTCTTTGGCCGCGCGGGCCACCACACCCGAAGCGCCGGTTCCGGTTCCGCCGCCCAGGCCCGTGGCGATAAAGACCAAGTCCGCCCCCTTCAGCGCTTCGCGGATCTGCTCGTAGCTCTCCTCGGCGGCATCACGGCCAACCTCGGGCTTCATACCCGCCCCCAGACCACGGGTGAGCTTCTGGCCCAGCTGCAGCTTGTGGGCCGCTAAAGAGGTGGCCAGGGCCTGGGCATCGGTATTGGCCACGATCATATCGACACCCTTAAGCCCCTCGCGGACCATGTAGTTGACCATGTTGCTGCCGCCACCGCCCACACCGATGACCTTGATGGAGACGATGTTCTGTCGACTCTCTTCCTCTACCGTAAAAAGATTATCCGCCATTTCCTGCCTTTGTCCCGTTTTTAAAAGATCTGCTTGAGTCTGTGCCAGAGGTTCTTAATCTGCGCGCCCAGACCCTCCGGTGCAGATTGCGTTGTCATCATAATATCGGCAATACTCTCTTTTTCTGCTGCTTTTTCCGATCCGGTGCTTTTTAAAGACTCTTTAAGCTCGCCAGCAGGCTGCTCTTCGGCCTTGGGGGCCGGCGTCTCTTGACGCACCGCCCCCTCCCGGCGGTAGCGGTTTTGCAGGTGCTTGTTGGAATCAATCTCATAGAGGGTGTACTCCCCGCTGCCGTAGCGAACCAGCCCCAGCGCCACCGAGAAGGTGGGATCGTTCAAGCTTGCGGCCAGACCGGGCATCGGCTTAGGGGTCGCCACCCGTACCGGGAGGTTATCGAAGATAGGTTGCGCCATCTGGCCGATCCCCTCATGCTTACTCGCCCCGCCGGTGATCACCAGCCCGGCGCCCAGGTGGTTTTTAAAGTGGCTCTTCTCCAGCTGGCGCGAGAGGATCATCAGCGTCTCTTCGATGCGAGCTGAGATGACACTGCGGACAATATCGAGCGAAACGGGGTGGGTCTGATCCTCGCTGCCGAGATTGGGGATCTCAATCGTCCCCTCTTCACCACCCTCCATCAGGCCGCCCTGGTCGATCTTGACCCGCTCCGCGGCGTTGACCGAGGTGTGTAGCGCCATGGAGAGATCGCCGGTGATATGCGATCCCCCCACCGCGAGAAAGTCGTTGTAGCGCAGGCTGTTACCCAGATGAACCACCAGATTGCTGGTCATGCCGCCGATATCGACGACACAGACGCCGTGGTCGCGCTCCTCCTCGCTGAGCACCGCGATGGCTGAAGCGTAGCCGGAGAGCACCATGTTCTCCACCTCCACACCGGCCATCTGAACCGTGCGGCGCAGATTCTCCAGCGCGGTCTTCTGGCCAATCACAATATGGACACTCGCCTCCAGCCGTCCGCCGCTCATGCCGACGGGATCCTGAATGCTGTTTTGATCGTCCACTTTAAAGTTGTACGGCAGCGCGTGGAGCACCTCAAAATCCGGCGGGATGTTGGCGTTATAGAGCGCTGTCTGCATCGCGCGGTTCACATCCCGAAGGGCGATCTCTTTGGTGGGGATGTTGGCGATTCCGTAGCTGTTGATGCTGCGCACATAGCCGCCAGAGACGGAGATGATGGCCCCCTTAGGGTCGATCCCCGCCTGCTGCTTGGCATCGGCCACCACAGCCGCGATCGCTTTGGAGGCTTGATCGATATTGACAATCGCCCCCTTTTTCAGGCCGCTGGCCTTGGCGATGCCGCTGCCGACCAGGTGCGGCTTGTTGCGATCCTGCAGCTGCGCAATCAGAGCGCAGATTTTGGTGGAGCCGATATCAATCGCAAGTATTGCCGACAAGTTCGCCTTTCGCTTAGTAGATTTCGATGCGGTAGCGGTTTTGCAGACGGCTGATGAGATCCTGCTGGATGCGGTTGGACTTCAGATTGGCCGCTTGCCGATCGAGCATGCCGCGCGCCTCTTCAAACTGCTCTTTATCAAACAATTTCTGTTCCAAAACACGGTAGACCACGGCACGGTTTTGTAACATCACCACCCCTTCGGCGCTATCGCCCCCAAAAATCTCGGCGCTTAGCTGACGCGACTCCATCGCATTGAGCGGGCCGACCGGCTCACTCTGGCCCATCACCACGAAGCCCACATCCTCACCACTGAAGCGCTCCAGTCGCTCTTCGGCTCGCTGACGGAGCGAATCCTGCATGCGAATCTGCCGCAGCATCAGCTCCGCCATCGGGCGGGCCTGCTCAAAGCTCAGAGGCTCCGGTGCGTGGCGCCGCTCCACACGGGCGAGCACAAAACCGTCAGCGGTCTGAATCGGATCGGTAATGGTGCGGCCCGAAGCGCGCTCAAGCGCATCCATCACCTCGATCGGCAGGGTGTCATTGGTAAAGGGGAGGTTGTCCAGGCGGGTGGCGCTGGTTTTGCCATCGCGCCAGTCGATCCGGGTACGCAGCGCTTCGCGGCGCAGCTTCGCATAGCGGGCCGCCTCAAGCGCCTTTTCTTTAACCGCCTCGTAGGGCTGGGGCGCGCCCGCCTCATCGAGAAACTGCATCCGGTTGCGCTGATACTGCTCGCGCGCCTCCTCCTCGGTCGCCTCGACCCCCTCCAGCGAAAGGGCGATATAGCTCACATCAAAGTGGGGATCGCCCATAAACTCATAGCGGTTCTCCTCGTAGTAGTCACGAACCGCCGCCTCCGAGAGGGTGATGTTTTGTGGCGCTTCGACCACCTCGATCGCCAGACGGTTGGCCATAAACTGTCCAGCTGCCATCAGCCGCTGCTCCACCGGCGTAGCGGGCAGCTCCAGAAGCGAAAAGAGCCGCTCCAGGGTGAGCTGGCGCTTGATCTCATCCTCAAAATCCCGCACCTCACGACGCATGTTGCGTAGCGACTCCAGGTAGATCTCCTTATCAAAGCGCCCCTCGTGGTGAAACGCCTCCATCCTCATAATGCGATCGGCCACCGCCTGATCGGAGACCAAAATCCCCAGCTCCGAGGCGTAGTTGAGCAGCATGGCGTCGTTGACCAGGCTGCGCAGGGCGAGGTTCTGAAGCTCCCGCTCCATGGAGGAGTCGATCTCCTCACCGTAGAACTGGCTGTAGTAGCCGTGGAGATTGGTGTAGGCAATCTGCAGCTGCTCCATCGTGACCCGCTCATCGCCCACTCGGGCCACAGCGCTGGCTTTTGAACCGTAGCTATACTGTCCCCACCCCACAAAACCGACGCCCACAAAGGCGACAACCGTTATGGCCAAAATAATAACCAGCAATTTCCGTCTGCTCTGAAGCCATGCAATCATGTGAACCCTTGCCCGGATTTAGGGGCGCGCGCCCCCTTTGAAGTGGTGGCATTCTAGGCTAGAAAGGGTTAAGGGGTGATTAGAGGGGGCGCGCTAGGGGTGGCGCAAAATCGTAATCTCAGCGCGGGCGCGCTCCCGGGCGAAGTAGCTCTCAATCGCGCGCGACTCCTGACGGGTCTGAAGCTCCTGGGCAATCTCACTTCTCACCGCCTCTAGCGATCGGGGGGTGAGCCCCTCGTGGGCGCGAACCAGCAGAGTGACCTGATTTTCGCCAACGGAGAAGATAGGGGTAAACTCCCCACGGGGCGTCTGGGTCAAAATCGCCGCCAGGCGCGGGTTGAGCTCATCAAGCTCAAGCGTCTGCGACTGCATGCTCACCTGGGGGTGCTGGCCCATCGGGTTTTGTTGCGCCTGCCTAAGCAGCGCCTCCTCTTGGGCCACATACTGCACCACCCGTACCGAATCGGGGCGGGCGTACGCTTCGGGGTTCTGGCGGTAGTGGCGCTCCACCTCCTCATCGCTCACCGGCACCAGCTCATCGGAGAGCACCCGCGAAGCGAGCATCTCATTTAAAAGCGCCTTTTCGATCTGCTCACGGTACTCCCCCCAGTCGATGCCGCGGCTCTCGATCACCTGGCGAAGCGTCTGGGTGTCGAGGTTGTTGCGCTGAGCGATCTGCGCGATGCGCTGCTCGACCTGATCGCTTCGCACCTGCAACCCCAGCTCCTTAATGCGCGCCTCCTGAAGCCGCAGATCGATGAGCATCTCAAGCGCCTCATCGTGGCCGACCCCCTCCTCCTGGGCCGCCTGACGAATCTCAAAAAGGGTGATCGGCTCCCCGTTGACCACCGCCGCGATGGCGTTGATTATCTCCGCCTTTAGTGACGAGAGGGCTAAGGCGGCTATTAAAAGTGTTCTAAAAATCATCCACTATCCTTCAGTAAATCGCACTTCGCGATCGAATCGTAATCTCTGCAGGCTGAATAAAGCGGCCGTGACGCAGATCCTCCAGCCCCGCGCGGGCAATCATCGCTGCATTGTCACTGCAGTAGGCCAGCGGTGCCAGCAGCAGCTCACACCCGTAGCGGCGACAGAGCGCCTCAAGCGCCGTGCGCAAAGCGGCGTTAGCACTCACGCCTCCGACCACCCCCAGCCGTTTGGGCCGGGCTGTTTTGAGGTAGGTCTCGCTCTTTTGGATCAGATGCGCGATCGCCTTTTTCTGGAAAGCGGCGGCCAGATCGGCGCGGCTTTGGGCATCGACTCTCCCCTGCTTTTCGATCAGTAGCCGCATACTGTTTTTCAGCCCCGAGTAGCTAAAGGCGAGGCGGCTCTTCTGGCGAAGCGGCAGGGGCAGATCGAAGCGATCGGCATCGCCTTGTTTAGCCAGCTGCTCGATCGCCGGGCCGCCTGGATAGCCAAGATCGAGCATCTTGGCCACCTTGTCAAACGCCTCACCCATCGAGTCATCCAGCGTCGTGGCCACCTCCTGGTGCTGATCCCATGCTGTGGACTCCACGATCATCGTGTGCCCGCCGCTAACAATCAACGCCGAGAAGGGAAAAACGGGCTCTCTTTCTAAAAAGAGCGAGTAGAGGTGCCCGCGCAGGTGGTGCACCCCAATGAGCGGCTTTTTAAGCGCCAGCGCAACCGCTTGAGCCATCACCACCCCCTCAGCCAGCGCCACGGTCAGCCCCGGCTCGTGGGTGACAGCAATCGCCTCAACCGCCTCCAGACGATCGGCGATCGATTCAAGCAGTCGGGGGAGATTCCGGGCGTGAAGGCGCGAAGCGAGCTCCGGTACGACGCCACCATGGGGCGCATGGGCCTCACCCTGTTCGATACGCTCATGAAAGAGCAGTCGCCCGCGACGATCCATCAGCGCCAGAGCGCTGTCATCACAGCTGGACTCAATGGCCAGAATCATTGCGCGCCGGGCTCTAAGCTCACCTCGCAGTCAGGTTTGCCCAGATGAAAGCCCTGGGCGTAGTCGATGCCCACCTGATTGACCAGGCGGCCAATCTCGCCGGAGTGGACAAACTCTGCGACGGTTTTAATCCCCAGCTTACGGGCAAAGTCGGCGATGGTTTCGGTGATCACTAAAGAGTTTCGATCGGTATCGATCCGGCGGATAATCGAGCCGTCGATCTTGATGTAGTCCACCTGGAGTTTGAGCAGATGCTCGAAGTTGGAGTAGCCGCTACCGAAATCATCGATCGCCACTTTACACCCGAGCGCTTTTATCTCGTGGATAAACTCC
>PWVP01000244.1 GCA_003561815.1 Campylobacterota bacterium
AAAGGGCTTTCGTCGGGTAGTTCGACGCACTCGCTGCGCCACTGCGCCAAGCGCGCCGCGAACCCCTCCCGCTGGTCGATCAGCTCCGTGTATCGACTAAAGGAGAGCAGGACTGCACTCTTTTTGCCATGTCTTGAGATGACGATCGGCTCAGCACTTTGTTCAGCATGGTCAAGCGTTTCGGCTAATCTGGCCCTAGCATTTGAAAAGGTTGTTGTCTGCATTCGACCCTCCTTTTTTGTGTACATCATTATAGTACAAATTGGGTTGTTTGCGGATTTCGCTAAAAGTGTCTGATGCATTAGACAAAAACAGTGAAATATTGTAAGATGCCTATTGCATTTTAGGAGGTGGCAGATGCTTGACGATCTGATAATGGTTTCCGGACAGGTTTTGGCTCGACCGGTGCCGGAGTTTCGGCGATTTTTGTTTGATCGTATCTCCCGTGAGGCGAAGCTGATCGGTATTATGGGTGCTAGGGGGGCGGGCAAAACGACGCTCATGCTACAGCTCGCCGCCGGGCTGGCCCCCGCTCAGACGCTTTATCTTTCAGTTGATCACCCGATGGCAGCGGGGGTGGATCTCTTTGGGCTGGGTAATGCGTTTTTTCACCGGGGTGGAGAGGTGTTGCTGATTGATGAGATTCATAAGCTCTCAAACTTTGAATCCCATCTCAAAGCACTCCACGACACGACCGATCTAAAAATCATCTTTTCTGGCTCGTCGGCACTGCATCTAGCCCACGCTAGAGCCGATCTCTCCAGACGGGCGCTGGTCTATCGTCTGCCCTCCTTGAGTCTGCGTGAATACATGGCGCTGGGTGGATACGGCACGCACGAGGCTGTCATGCTGCCGACGCTGTTAGGCAATCATGCCGCGATCGCCACCCGTGTGACGCAGGGGGGCATAAAGCCGTTGGCGGTGTTTGAGGAGTATTTGCGTTGTGGCGCTTATCCGTTTTTTGCTCAGGGGAGAGCGGACTATCTTTTTCGGCTCGAAGAGTCGCTTAGGCAAAGTATCGAAGGGGATTTGCCCGCTGTGTTTGAGGGGATCGCCTATGAGGAGGTGGAGAAGATCAAACGGCTACTAAGGCTGCTAGGCCAGACACCGCCATCGGGGATCAATATCAGCAAACTCGCCAAAGAGGGGGAGGTTTCTAGAGAGTTTATCTACAAAAGCCTCTATCGCCTCAGTGAAGCGGGCCTGATTCGGATGATTGGCGGCAAGAGTGCGGGCGGCAAGGTGCTCGCTAAACCCGACAAGCTCTATCTGGAAAACCCCAACCTCTTCTACGCCCTAAGCGCGACCCCTGATACCGGTGCGCTGCGCGAAGCATTTTTTGCTGCCATGCTGGAGAGTGCCGGGCATCGACTAAGCTATCCGCCTAAAGGCGACTTTCTGGTGGATGAGCGCTGGCTTTTTGAGGTGGGTGGGCCGTCTAAAGGGTTCGCCCAGATCGCCGATCAGCCTGCAAGCTTTCTGGCGGTGGATGGGCAGCCCTTTGGGGTGGGCAACAAGATCCCGCTCTGGATGTTTGGAATGCTGTACTAGGGGGTATTAATTTCTATTCTGCTGTCAATCTCAACTCATTTGGTTTTGGGTATTTCAGCGGAATGTGCTCGATTTTAAAAGGGTGTCCTTGGTTTTTGAGATCGTCTGCATTATGCCCCATCAACTCTTTTTCGATGCAATAATCTATTACCAGTTTTAGATAGCGCCTCAAAATCATCAAAGGGGGGAATAAGTCTTTATCGTTCATCCACTCCATCATATCTTTTTTCCCTTTTGAGCTATTGCATACTCTACATGCATATATCAAATTATCACCCGAATCTTTCCCACCCATTTTCTGGGAAAAAATATAATCAAGAGCCAAGTTTTCTGTTGAGCCGCAGTAGCTGCACTTGTTGCCAGAAAGCAATTTAATTTTTTCATCATCAAAGAGTGTTTTGATATTCATAGAGCCATCCATAAGCCCTCTGAACAGCTTAGCCCTAATCATGTAGTTAAGGGTCACATATTTTTCTTGTTTTCTCTCTACTGCTGTATGTGCCATAGCAAGATTCGCATATGCCCAAAACAAAACCTGCCCAACAGTATTTAGCTCTCGCTTAGCCATGTTTTTATCTTCTTTGGTGTTGATATTTGTGCAGTTTATAGAATCAACTGAAGCACCCCAAAAATGACACATTCCCACATATTCTAACCAAATTTTTCTAGCGCTCTCCCCGTTTTATCTTTTGCTGGGCTTCTTGTTGTGCAGTCATATATGCTCTTGTGGTTTTGAGGTGCGATTTTTCGCGGTACTGATACTTGTAGCGCCACCTTTCATCTCCGCTCAACTATACGACTTTTGGCGACGGCCTACAATCGGTCAGCACGCCTCCCCAAGGTTGCAGACCATCATCGACTGTGTCTTCGAGAGTCTCATATTCAGCTTTAGCGCTCGCGGCGACTTTGCGCGCACTTTCGAGCATTTTGGCCTTTCTTCGGTAGGCCAGAAACACCTCGGCCAGTTCGGTTCCCAAATAGAGGCCGAGCATTTTATGGGAGCGTTTGTCTTCGATGATCAGGGTGTCGTTCGGGTCGATTGTGAGCAGTGACGGGTTGCGTAGAATTTCGTTTGTATCTACGGTTCGGGCCATTGTCTATCCTTTATTATCGAGAAATCAAGTCAATCAAAAAATCTCCCCATCCCCAAACCCCAGAATCACTCTCAGCCGTTTTTGTACCTCTGTCAGCTCTCTAGCCGAAAGCGTGGTGAGCGGGCCACTCTGTCGATCGAGCTGATTGAGGTGGATGGTGATGGGCGTGGTGAGATTTAGAGTGCTTTCATGCTCTAGCCGATCGCGCCGGGGGATTCGCAGGCAGAGGGGCGAGGGGTTGGCTCGTGTGGTGAGGGGCAGTACAATGATGTCTTGGTAGGGGCTGGCGGCAAGGTTTTGGTTGATGAGATCCGACTGCAGTATCATGACGGGGCGTGTTTTGCCCAGACGATCCGTGCGGCGATCGAGTCTGGCGAGATAGACTTCGCCCCGGCGAATCACTTCGCCAGCCTCTCAAAAAGCTGGCCGCCAGCCTGCTGCACAAACTCGTCTAGTGCCTCATCCTGATGCTCGGCATGGCAGCGCATCGCTTCGCCCATCTCCTTGAGCAGCACTTCGCGTTTGAGGCTTTTGATCTCGCTTTGGAGCTTCTCGATCTCCTCATAGAGCGCATAGGGCAGCACCACCGATCGGGTGCCGCTTTTTCGATTTTCGAGCAGTACCGGTTCGCTGGGATTGGAGATCTCACCGATATGTCTGACCGCCTCACTCACGCTCATGGTGCGCATAGCCGCCTCCTTCTCTAGATGATTAAATTTTAGCAGGTGTTATTAAATATAGCAAGTCTCGGCTCTTATCACCCCTTAGGTCTCATCCTGCTACAATGGCGGCTTTTGTGTAGAGATGCGTAGAAGGATAAGCTTTAATCATGCAAGCGGATTTGATAGTCGGGATTCAGTGGGGCGACGAGGGCAAAGGCAAAATGGTCGATCTGCTCGCCCAGAAATATGACCTCGTGGTGCGTTATCAGGGCGGTCACAACGCCGGTCACACCATCGTGATCGACGGCCAGCGTTACGCGCTCCACCTGATCCCCTCAGGTGTGCTTAACCCCCAGGCGATCAATGTCATCGGCAGTGGTGTGGTGATCTGTCCTGATGCGCTGATCAAGGAGATGGCGCAGTTTGATAAGCTGCCCGGACGGCTCTTTCTTAGCCATAAAGCGCACCTGATTTTAGACTACCATGTGGCCCTCGATCAGGCCAAAGAGGCTCGCCGTGGCGGTCAGGCGATCGGCACCACCGGGCGCGGCATCGGGCCAGCCTACGCCGATAAGATTGCGCGAAGCGGCCACCGCATCGGTGAGCTGCGTGATACCGAGCGCCTCTGCGATGCCATCTTGGCCCACTACGACGAAAACAGCGACTATTTCGGGGCGATGGGCGTCAAACCCGCCGATCGCACCGCGATTAAAGCGAAGCTCGATAGCTGGGCTGAGAAACTGCTCCCTTTTGTGGCCGATACCACCGAGCTTATCTACGACGCGCTAGGCGGTGGCAAACGGGTGCTGCTCGAAGGGGCGCAGGGGACGATGCTCGATATCGATCACGGCACCTATCCTTTCGTCACCAGCTCCAACACCATCGCCGCGGGCGCTTGCACCGGCACCGGTCTGGCGCCTAAAAACATCGGTAAAGTCACCGGCATCCTCAAAGCCTACTGCACCCGCGTGGGTAACGGCCCCTTTGTCACCGAGGATTTTGGCCCGGAGGGCAAACGCCTGGCTACCCAGGGCAACGAAAAGGGCACCACCACCGGTCGCGATCGCCGCTGCGGCTGGTTTGATGCGGTGATGGCCCGCTACGCTTGTCGAATCAACGGTGCCGATGAGGTGGCGATGATGAAACTCGATGTGCTCGATGGGTTTGAAGAGATTAAGGTCTGCACCGCCTATGAGGTGCAGGGTCAGCGCATGAGTACGCTACCCGATGCGATCGATCAGGCCAAGCCGATTTATGACTCTTTCCCCGGCTGGAAGAGCGCTCAGGGTGCGCGTAGCTGGGAGGCGCTGCCCCAGGAGGCGCAGGCGTACATCCTGGCGATCGAGAAGATGCTGGGGGTAAAAGTCGCCATGGTCTCCACAGGAGCCGATCGCAATGACACCATCTACCGCTAGGCGCGCCGGATGAATAGCGGCGCCTATCGCCAGCTCCACCGTGTGCGTGAACACACGGTGCACCGGTTCCAAAAGGAGCTCGAAGCGGCGCGAAGCGATCGCGACACCTGTATGAAGCAGCTTCGCGCACTGACCCAGGCGCTTGAGGCGCACGCGCCCCCCACCAGCGGCACCATGACCGAGCTGGCCGCCCACAACCTCACCACCCGCATCTACCGCCGCCAGATATCAGAGGTGCTAGAGCAGCTTCAGCAGCAGCGTCAGCGAGTTGCCCTCATTAAGCAGGATCTTAAGCAGGCGCTTATCGAGAGCGAGAAGATCGCCCATCTCGATCGCGAAGAGCAGCTTAAAACCCTCAAGCGGCTGCGTCAGCGAGAGCTCTTGATGCTCGATGAGGCGGGGATGATGAGCCACGCCTGGCAGGATGGGGGGCGATCGTGAGGTGGCTGCTCATCGTCGCAGCTTTAGCGCCGCTGCTCTGGGCGCAGATGGATTGCAACCGCATCTTCGAGCTGCGTAAAGCGGAGATTATCCAGGAGGCCGATCGGCTGGAGCGCGCCAAGGCGGAGCTGGAGGATCTGCGCCGATCGACCGAGCGGGTGCTAGGTGGTAAAGAGGCGCGTCTGGCCGAGCGCGAGGCGGCGATAGAGGCGAAGCTAGAGCAGATCGAAGCAGAGCGCGCCCGCATCGAGGCGCTCACCGAGGAGAATCGCACCATTTTAGAGAACATCGGGCAGGTCAAGGACGATAAGCTCGTCGAGCTCTACACCAATATGCGCCCCTCCTCAGCCGGTGAGGTGATGAACACGATGGAGCCCTATCTGGCTGCGCGGATACTTTACGCGCTTGATCCCAAGATCGCAGCCGATATCGTCGCACGGATGGATCCGCCAAACGCCGCGCGCCTGACGCAGATTCTGCAGGAGGGCCCGCCTTTTGAGCCACCCGAATAGGCCATCAAAGCCCATCTGCGATATGATCGCCGAAAAAAAAGAGGTTAGCATATGAGACTGGCCGTAGAACATGCACGCTTTATCGCAGAGAAGATTGCCCGCAATCTGGCAGGCAGCGGGCTAGTGAGTCTGGTACAGGGCGAGGAGCCTGTGATCAGTGTCGCAGAGGCGAAGATTTTAGAGGATATCAAACAGGAGCGGGCGGTCGATGCCGAAGTGGCGCGGCTGATGGAGGAGCAGGATGAGGAGATCGACTTCTATCAGGCCGATCGCAAACAGCTCTTCTGGATGATTAAGCGCAAAGTGGCCGCCGAGCTTGATTTTAGCGTCGACCGCGAAGAGCGGTTTGGTCGTCTGGCGCACCGGATCCTCGATGAGCTCTACGAAGAGGATCTGGTCAACTACAGTGTCGGCGAGAACCGTATCACCAATCTCATCACCAAGGCGATTTTTGACTACGGTCGCCGACAGGATGAGCTCGAAGATCGCGTCCATGAGAAGATCCAGAACTACAAACGCACCGTTCGCCGTGGCACCGAGGAGTACGACATCCTCTTTGCGAAGCTGTACGAAGAAGAAATCGCTAAATTGGGGCTCTGATTTGATGAAACGCTGTTCGATCTATCTGCAAAACGGACTCTTTTTTGAGGCGAGTAGTTTCGGTGCAGAGGGCACCGCGGTGGGGGAGATTGTCTTTAACACCTCCCTAGGCGGCTATCAGGAGATTATTACCGATCCCAGCTATGCCGGGCAGTTTATCACCTTTACGATGACCGAGATTGGCAATGTCGGCATCAACCCCCAGGATAACGAGAGCCGCGGCATCTACGCCAAAGGGGCGATCGTGCGAAACTACCAGCCGCGCCCCTCCAACTTCCGATCCGAAGAGCCGCTTGGCGCGTTTTTGACGCGTAACGGTATTTTGGGCATCTGCGATATCGACACCCGCCTTCTGACCCAGACCATCCGAAAAGAGGGGGCGATGATGATGGTCGCCTCCACCGAGGTGCACGATCGCCATGAGCTGAGCCGTCTACTCGATGCCCAGCCGCCCATCGGCGAGGTCAACTTCCTGGAGGAGGTGGCTACCCAGAAGGCGTATGTGCATACCCAGGGCAGCTGGAACCACCAGGCGCTCTGCTTTCGCAAAGCTCAAGAGGGGGGCAAAAAGGTGCTCGCCTACGACTTTGGCGCTAAGCTCAACATCCTCAATGAGCTGGTCGATGCCGGGCTCTGTGTAGAGGTGATCCCCTATAACCCCCCCGCCGAAACAGTGATTGCCCGCTATGAAGCGGGTGAGATTGGCGGGGTTTTTCTGAGTAACGGCCCCGGCGATCCGATGGTGCTAGAGGAGCAGATTGCGATCATTAAAGCCCTGATCGCTAAAAAGATCCCGATGTTTGGCATCTGCCTGGGCCATCAGCTCCTCTCGATCGCACACGGCTACCCCACCCATAAGCTAAAATTTGGCCACCACGGCGGCAATCAGCCGGTCAAAAACCTAAAGACCGGCGCCGTGGAGATCACCAGCCAGAACCACAACTACTCGGTGCCGGATAATATCACCGAGATTGCCGAAGTGACCCATCTGAACCTTTTTGATAACACCATCGAGGGGGTGCGTTATCACGATGCGCCGATCTTTAGCGTCCAGCACCACCCTGAAGCGAGCCCCGGCCCCCGCGAGAGCCGCTACCTCTTTAAGGCGTTTGCCGAGCTGATCGATGCCCACGCGCCTACCCGCTGAGTGGGCGCCCCAGCGCGCGGTTTTAATGACCCTTCCCCGCGCCGAGAGCGACTGGGGGGCCTATCTGCCGGAGGTGCTCGACTGCTACGCGGCGATGCTTGAAGCGATCAGTCGTTTTGAGCCGGTTGTGCTGCTTTGTGCCGATCGCTCAAGCACCTTGGCGTGGCTAAAGGCGCACCACCTTCTTCAGCGCCCTATCCACCCCCTTGCGATCGCCACCAACGACACCTGGATTCGCGACTACGGCCCTATCACCCTTTTAGAGGATGACAAGCCGGTTCTGTGCGACTTTGAGTTTAACGGCTGGGGACTCAAATACCCTGCCAACCACGACAATCAGGCCACATCCGCACTCCATCAGGCGGGGGTGTTTGGTGCGACGCCCCTTAAAAAGTGTGGCTGGGTGCTCGAGGGGGGCAGTATCGAGAGCGATGGTGAGGGGACGCTTCTGGTGACGGCCAATTGCCTACTCTCGCCCAATCGCCACCCGCTGCGCGATCCGGCAGCGATCGAAACGCTTCTAAAGCGGGATCTGGGCGCGAAGCGGGTGCTCTGGCTAACGCATGGCCATCTGGAAAACGACGACACCGATGGCCATGTGGATACACTGGCGCGCTTTTGCGACCCGCACACGATCGCCTATGTCTGCTGCGAAGATCGCACCGACAGCCACTACGATGCGCTTTTACAGATGCAGAGCGAGCTCAAGGCGCTGCGCCGCCTGGATGGCCAACCCTACCGCCTGGTGCCGCTACCGATGGTGGAGCCGATCTGCTATGAGAGAGAGCGACTACCGGCCACCTACGCCAACTTTCTCATTATCAACGGCGCGGTGATTGTGCCCACTTATGGCGCTCCTAGCGACGAGAGGGCGCTGGATATCTTGCGCGGGATCTTTGTCGATCGTGAAGTGGTGGCCGTGGAGGCATCGGTACTGGTGCGCCAGCACGGCTCGATCCACTGTGCCACGATGCAGCTACCCGCCCCACTTCCCATGAGATCTCTTGAGGCGCCTTAGACGCGTGACCTCGCCGCCGCACTGATATCTAAATATTGCAATTTGCAATCTCCAGACGCAGTGAGGTCAGGGGGTGGCACAATAGCCCCATGCAAACGCTTCTTAAAAAGCTCGCCATCTTGGCCGATGCGGCGAAGTATGATGTCGCCTGTAGCGCCTCCGCTTCGGCACGAAACCCGGCTATGCCGGGGGTGTGCCACGCCTTTAGTGCCGATGGTCGCTGTATCAGTCTACTAAAGGTGCTGCTGAGCAACCACTGCCTGTATGAGTGCGCCTACTGCAGTAACCGCGCGAGCAGCAACACCCCCCGCGCACGCTTTAGCCCTGAAGAGCTCGCGTGGCTGACGGTGGCGTTTTATCGGCGCAACTACATCTCAGGCCTCTTTCTAAGCTCCGGGGTCTTTAAAAGCCCCGATCACACGATGGAGCAGATGATTCAGGTGCTCCATCTGCTGCGTCACCGCTATCACTTTAGAGGTTTTATCCACCTGAAACTGATTCCTGGCGCATCCGAGGAGCTGATCGAGCAGGCGAGCCTGCTTGCCGATCGGGTCAGCTCCAATCTGGAGCTTCCCAGTAGCCGATCGCTAAGTCAGCTGGCTCCCCAAAAAAGCCGTGAAGCGGTTCTGGCTCCGATGCAGCAGATCAAATCGATGCGTGAAGCGCACAAGCAGGCGGGTGCGATGAGTACGCAGCTGATTGTGGGGGCAAGCCCGGAGAGCGATCGCGATATCCTGACCCTCAGCGAGCGACTCTACGATCGTGGCCTTTTAAAACGGGTCTACTATAGCGCCTACCAGCCTGTTTTTGGCGCAGCCTCTCTGCCCGCGACCCCTGCACCCCTTTTGCGTGAGCATCGGCTCTATCAGGCCGACTGGCTGCTGCGCTTTTACGGGTTTAGCGCTTCAGAGATTGTGCCACCCGCCCGCACACAGCTGGATACCCGCTTTGATCCGAAAGTGGTCTGGGCACTGGAGAATCTAGAGCAGTTTCCACTGGAGATCAACCGCGCTGATTACTGGCAGCTTCTTCGCGTGCCCGGTATCGGCGTGCGCTCTGCCAGGGCGATTATCCAGGCGCGGCGCACGGGCGCACTCAGTGGCGAGAACATCAGCCGCCTGGGGGTGGCCTATAAACGCGCACGCCACTTTCTATCTGCACGGGGGCGCTATCTGGGCGATCGGCTTGAGCCCGGTGCGATCCGGCGTGCGCTAGCGATTCGCCCGCTCTACTATCAGCCTTCGCTCTTTGGGGCGGTGGCGTCATGATCTGGCACTACGACGGATCGCTCGAGGGGTTTTGGACGCTGGTGGCGCGCAGCTATCTTGATCGGATGCTACCCGTTCAGATCGTCGCCGCCTCCTTAGAGCCCGATCTTTTTGATCAGGCGTGCAGGATCGAGCGCGATGAGGCGCTAGCCGCCCGAGCCGCCCAAGGGTTTGCCCGTAAAGCGGGGGAGGGCAACTACAACCGGGTCGTCGATGCGCTGCGTCTTGAGAGGCCACCGCTTTTAGAGTTGCTACTGTTTGTGCGGCTGGGCTTTAAAGAGCCTCAAGCGCTGCACGATCGACGCCTGGAGGTCAATCGGGCCGTGGGGAGCGCTGCAGCCTTCGCCTACCGTGAGGCTCATCGCCAGATCGGCTTCGTGCGTTTTATGCAGTGGTGTGATGAGACCCTCTATGCATCGATCGCACCCAAAGCGGCGATTTTGGATCTGATGGCGCCGCACTTTCAGGATCGCATGGCTCAGGAGCCGCGCTGGATTATTCACGATCGTGGACGAAATGAGGCGCTTGTGGGGCACTACCGGTGCGCGAAACAGGTGGCGGTTGAGACGCTTGAGAGCCCCCGGTTTTCGGAGGATGAGGCGCAGATCCAAGCACTGTGGCGCTGCTTTTTTGATCGGGTAACGATCGAGGCGCGCAGAAGTCCTAAGCGGCAACGGCAGCTGGTGCCGCGCCGCTTTGAGCCCCATATGACAGAGATGCGCTAGATTTTAAAGCGTCCGAGCTGGGCGTTGAGCTTATCGGTCATCTGGAAGAGGTGCTCAGCGGCTGCGGCGATCTCTTCGACACTTCGTGCATTGGAGCCGCTTAGCTCATTGATATGCCCGACATTCTCAATCAACCCTGAGATGCGTCTGGCGGTATCCTGACTCTCAGCGGCACTCTTTTCGGCCATACTGGCCCCCTCTTGCATCGCCTGGGATGCTTCGTGGATGGTTTGATTCACCCCATCGACCGACTCGGTTAGCTGCTGCACTTTCTGGCTGTTCTGGTTCATCGCCTCACTGAGATCACCAATAGACTGGGTGATTACGCTGATGGTCGCATCGCTTTCGGTGAGGCTGCGCTGGGTCCGTTCAGCCAGTTTGCGCACCTCATCGGCCACCACCGCAAAGCCGCGGCCATGCTCCCCCGCGCGGGCCGCTTCGATCGCCGCGTTCAGGGCCAGCAGGTTGGTCTGATCGGCGATATCACGGATAACAGAGAGCACCGCCTTGACCTGGTCGGCATCGTGGGAGAGGCGGTTGAGCCGTTCAGCCAGCTCGGTCTCGGTCTGAACCGATTCGCTGACATTCTGGGCTAGCACCTCCATGTTGCTACTCGCCTCACCGAGGGTTTTGTTCACGCCGATAAGTTTGCTTCGGCTCGCCTCAATCCCTTCAAGCATCTGCCCAAGCTGCGCGCGCGCCTCCTCGGCCTCGCCGGTGGTGCGGTTGACCACCTCACTCTCCTCTTCGGCCCGGCGACCGATCTGGTTGGCGGTTGTGGAGAGCTCATTGGCCACCGATGCGTTCTCTGAGGAGGCGTTTTTAGACTCTTTGATGAGCTTGTGGGTCGCCTCTAAAAAGCGGTTGATGCTTGAGCAGGCCAAGCCGATCTCATCGTTTGAGCGAATCGGGAGGCGCTGGGTGAGATCCCCTTCGCCGCTGCTAAGGTTGGCGGCCATGCTGCTCAGTTCGCGCAGGGGGCGCTTAACGGCCAGCTCCACCACGATCGCAATCACCACCATCACCAGGATAAAGATGAGGGCGATTGTGATTGTCTGGCCCGTGGCCACCTGGCGCGCCTGATCGGCTGCCTGGCGAATATCGGCCAGGTTCCCCCCTAAAATCACCTCCCCGATCACCTGACCGCTAAAGTCTTCGACCGGTTGGGTGGTGATGAGATAGTTGGCGGTGGTGGCGTAGTGGCCGTGCGCAGGAAGCGATCGAAGGGCGTTCGCCTCCTGAAGCAGCCGCTGATCGACACTATCGGCCCCCTGTGCGACGGTGAGGTTGTGTATCTGAGGCACCTCGCCGCCGCCTTGTGCAACCGCCGCCTGAACCACCTCAGCATGATCGGGCGCAAGGGTGGCAATCAGGCTGGTGTCCAGATTCTCCCTCATGGCGGAGATAACGGTGCCGTAGCCCTGCATAAACTCGACAGAGCCGAGATAGACCGGCCCGTCCATGATGGGCGCCAGTCCGCGGAAGGTCAGACCCACGCGCCCCACCTCGATAGCGGAGAAGGGCTTCTGTGAGCGCTTCACCTCGGTGATGGTGTGACGAAACCCGCTTAGGTCATCACCGTGATGGTCGGGCACCCAGGCGCGCAGAAAGCTGTGCACATCGGGGGTGTGCAGATGGATGCGGATGTTTTGAAACGGTGTATTCTCTCGAAACTCATCCATAATGCGGGTTGAGGCCTGTAACGCCAGGGGGCGATCGAGCTCACGCATCGCCTCGACAAAGGCGTCGTTGTTGGCGATCGTCACCGCCCCTACCAGTCCGGCGCTGTGCTTCTCTTCGAGTAGCTGCTGGTAGTAGAGCCCCATCTCGGAAGCGGCGTTTTTGTAGGTGCGCTCCTCGACAAGATTGGCGCTACGGTTTCCCAGCCAGAAAACAACAGCAATCAGAACCACCGCCGCAACCAGTAGTGGTATATAGATGCGCCAGGCGATTGATAGCCCTTTTTGCTGAGTGTTCACAGGTGCTCCTTCGATGTAAGCTCTATCATAGCTCTAATGATAGCAGATCGTGACTAATGGGAAGTATCGTCCGCTGGGGACGATACTTTAGTTAAAAAAGTTCAGGAAGAGCAGGCGGATGGGCCGCCGGGGATGGGCTGAATAGCGGCGTTATCCACCGTCTGTTCACCTAAAAAGCGCCAGAGCTGTTCCGCGGCTGTCAGGTAGCGTTTGGCACTCTCGCTGCTGGGGTGGGCGATGGTGATGGGCTCTCCGCTATCACCCCCTTCGCGAATGGCCGGTTCGATAGGCATTTCGGCCAGAACCGTGGTGCCGTACTCCTGTGCAATGGCCTCGCAGGTGCCTTTGCCGAAGATGTCATACTCTTTGCCGCTCTCAGGGCAGATGAAGCCGCTCATATTCTCCACAATCCCGGCGATGGGGATATGGAGCTTTTTAAACATATCCAGACCCCGGCGGGCATCATCGAGTGCGACGGTCTGGGGGGTGGAGACCATCACGCCGGCGGTGACCGGTACCGCTTGAGCGAGTGTGAGCTGTGCGTCACCGGTTCCGGGGGGCATATCGATAAAGAGCAGATCCAGATCGCTCCAGAGCACATCGCTAAAGAGCTGCTCGATCGCCTTCATAATCATCGGTCCGCGCCAGATCAGCGACTGGCCCGGCTCCACCAGAATCCCCATGCTCATCATCTCCACACCGTGCGCAAAGAGGGGCTGGAGCTTGTTCTGCGCGCTTATCTCCGGCTTGGCCGTCTCGGTGCCGAGCATGCGGGGGATGTTGGGGCCGTAGATATCGGCATCGAGGATCCCCACCTTTTTACCCTGCATCGCCGCAGCGATGGCGAGGTTGACGGTGGTGGTGGTTTTGCCCACCCCCCCTTTGCCGGAGCTGACCATGACGAAATTTTTAATCTGCGGGGCGAGGTTGCGCCCCTTAGGGCGGCTCTCCTTAGGCGGCTCAGGCTGCTGAATCTGCAGATCGACCCCCTCTAGTCCGAGCGTCTGCAGGCGTGGAAGGATATCGCCTCTCAGCTCGTTGGCGATCGCTTCGCCACTGGCGGTAATCTCTAAGACAATCTGCGCGTTTTTGCCCTCGACGGCGATGGATTTGACGAAGCCGAAGGTGACGATATCCTTCTCAAAACCGGGATAGTTAACCTGCGAGAGCACCTCGCGAATAGAGGCTTCGTTTATCACGCCTGCTCCTTTTGTTGGAAGTGATCGACAATATCGTGGGTGATCTTATAAGAGCAGAATTTCGGTCCGCACATGCTACAAAACTCCGCATCTTTAAAGGCATCCTGCGGCAGCGTCTCATCGTGGTACGCTTTGGCCCGCTCCGGATCCAGAGCCAGCTCAAACTGCCGATTCCAGTCAAAGGCGTAGCGTGCATCGCTCATCGCATCGTCGCGATTGCGGGCGTTTTTGCGTCCCCTGGCCACATCCGCTGCGTGGGCGGCGATCTTATAGGCGATAATCCCTTCGCGCACATCCTCAGGGCCGGGCAGACCCAGATGCTCTTTAGGGGTGACATAGCAGAGCATCGATGCGCCGTGCATGCCGCCGACGGCCGCACCGATCGCTGAGGAGATGTGATCGTAGCCGGGGCTGATATCGGTCACCAACGGGCCTAGAATATAAAAGGGCGCGTCGTGGCAGTAGTGGCGCTCGATCTTCATGTTGTGCTCCACCTGATTGAGCGGCACATGGCCGGGCCCTTCGATCATCACCTGCACATCCTTTTCCCAAGCGCGCAGGGTGAGTTCACCCAGCATCTTGAGCTCTTCAAGCTGCGCCTCATCGGAGGCATCGGCCAGACAGCCCGGACGCAGACTATCGCCCAGCGAGAGGGTGACATCGTAGCGCTGGCAGATATCGAGAATCTGATCGTAGGCCTGATAGAAGGGGTTCTCCTGGTGGTGGTGCATCATCCAGGCGGCAATCAGGCTGCCGCCACGGGAGACGATCCCCATTTTGCGTTTGGCTATATAGGGCATAAAGCGCATCATAAAGCCCGCATGGATGGTGAAGTAGCTCACCCCCTGCTGGGCCTGGCGCTCGATCACTTTGAGCATATCGTCGATGACGATGTTTTTGGCATCCTGGTTTTTGGCCTCCTGAACAATCTGATACATCGGTACGGTGCCCACTGGAACAGTGCTGGCAGCAATCACCGCCTTTCGCACCTCGTCGGTGTTGTCGCAGGTGGAGAGATCCATAATGGTGTCTGCCCCATGCTTGAGGCTGATGCACACCTTCTGAACCTCCAGCTGCGGGTCGCTGGCCAGCGCGGAGGCGCCGATATTGGCATTGATTTTGCAGCTGGCGGCCAGACCGATGCCCATCGGGTCGAGCTGGGGGTGGTGGATATTGGCCGGGATCACCATGCGTCCCCTGGCCACCTCTTTTCGTACCCGCTCTGCTGAGAGGTTCTCCCTGGCGGCCACACGCCGCATCTCCTCTGTCGTGACACCCGCTTTGGCGTAGTGCATCTGCGTGCGAACCCCATCCTTCATGCGTGGGGCGATCCATGCTTCTCTCACGCCTCTCCTTTAGATTCTGTTATGGTGAGCAACTTTTGTCCGGTAGCGCGCTCAGGCTGGTGCAAGGATACTTGAAATCGGATAAAAAAGGTCTGATTTTCGGCGGGAGCGGGGCGCACTTTTAAAAGGGAGGGGAGTAGCGAAACACGCCAAAGGGAGGTGGGGCTCCAAAAGGCGTGGATACTACGGTTTAGAGCGCACCCGTCCGCCGAAATTTGGAGGGGTTGGGTGTCTGCTAGAAAGCAGACGGTAAAATCATACCCCCTGCTGCGTGAAAAGATCGTGAAAAATTATTACAAACAAACCCGACTCTCAGCCTGTAGCCGCTACTATCTCTCCTTTAAGCATCTTGGCCAAAGAGAGCAGCATGGCAGCCAGAGCGAAAAAAGAGCCTACCACCGGCAGCTATCAATTCACCATCCGTCTTACGGGCACTCTCTTTTGCGGTGTGCGCTTATCGGGGGCTAGCGATCGTGAACCGCCTGAGCCGATCGGGTTTGATTATGAGAAGGCGCGCGCGCTCTTTGGTTATCTGCTGATCGAGCCAGGGGCCCATTCGCGCGCCAGCCTGGCAGCACTGCTCTGGCCCGATCAGCCCCAGGCGGCGGCTTTAGGGGCACTGCGCACCACACTCTACCGCCTGCGCCGCCAGCTTGAACCCTATGGGGTGCGCTTTAGTGCCGATCGAAAAGAGATCGCTCTTGAGCTGCCTGAAGAGAGCCGGGTGGATCTTTGGCAGCTTCAAAAACTGGCCGCATGCTGTAAGGCCTCAGAGCACACCCCCGACTGCATAGAGTGTCTGAAGGCTCAAGCCGCACTCTACCGGGGCGATCTGCTTTCGGATGTGGTGATACCCGGCGCTTTGGGGTTTGAGGAGTGGCTTTTAGGCGCGCGCGAGGCGCTGCGTCAGCGCACGATCGCACTGCTTCTTCGTCTGACGCAGGCGCTAAGCCGTTCAGCCCGGCGCCAGGAGGCGCTGGGCTATTTTGAGCAGCTTCTGCAGGTGGATCCCTACAGTGGCATCGCCTGTCACGATCAGATGGCACTTCTGCACGATCTGGGGCGAAGCGGTGAGGCGCTGGCGCTTTTTCGCCGTTTTGAGCGCCGCTTAAAGAGCGATCTGGGTGTGGTGCCAGAGGAGGCGTGCTTTGCGCTCTACCACCGGATTCGCCACGCGGTTTTGGGCGCCCCCAAACCTCCGCCTAAGGCAGACGATCCCGGTCAGCGGGTGGTGAGTGTGCTCTACCTTCACCCGCTGATCGCTGAGGGTGAGCAGGCCGATCAGCAGGCGCTATCATCCGCGCGCCACCTGTTTTGCCAGCTGGCCGAAGAGCGCCTGGCCCGTTACGGGGCGTGGGTGGTCTCTGCCGGTGCGGGTCTGCTCGCCTTTTTTGGCCACACCCGACCGGTGGAGCAGAGTATCCGCCATGCCGCCGAGGCGGCGATCGAGCTGCAGCTGCTCTTAGTGCGCGAGATGCCCGATCCGATCCGTCCGGTGCTGGCGCTGCATAGTGGCGTCGTGCTGGCCCACCCCACACTGGCCGATCCGGCCGGGGTGGCCAGCCAGAGGGCAATGGCGATCGCGCTGAGCGCCTCTGGCTCCTGGCTGCTGCTCTCAGAGACCGCTGCGCGGCTTCTGGAGCGCTACTACCCGCTGCGCCGAAGGGGTGCGTACTATCAACTGCCGCTGGAGCGTCCCGGTGGCGTGGCTTTGAGGGGGTCAGGCACGCTGATTGGGCGCCATCAAGAGCTAAAGCCGCTTCAGGAGGCGATTGCGGCTTTAGCCCAAAGGGGCGCCGTGGGGCGCTGGCTGGTTAGCGGTGCGGCGGGGATGGGTAAAAGCCGACTGGTCTCTGAGATCGCCCTTCTAGCGCGCAAAGAGCAGGTGAGCGTCTACCGCGCCTCAGCCAGCGCGCTTCATCAGCCCATCGCCTTTTCGCTGCTGATGGCGCTTTTAGAGCAGGTGGTCGGCATCGATCTGCAGAGTGATGCCAAAACCCGAAAAACCCTTCTGGAGAGCTACCTGCTTCGCCACCCGAGACTCAATGAGCCCCGCTTTCGTGCGGTGGCGGCGACACTGCTAGGCGGTGCCGAGCAGCCGGTAATGCCGCCAAGCCACACCCAGATGGCCGATGCGCTGACCCTCTGGCTTGAGACGCTCTCTACCAAAACGCCCACCCTGCTTATCTTCGAGGATCTTCACTGGGCAGATGCCGCCTCTTTGGTGCTGCTTGAGCGGCTAAAGCGCCAACCGGGACAGATGATACTGGCAACCAGCCGGGAGGTGGAGCCAGGGTGGCAGACGCTGCTGCTTGAGCCGTTAAGCTATGAACAGAGCTGCGAGCTGGTGCGCGCGCTGCCTGCTGGCGCACACATCAGCCGCGAGCACCTTGAGCGGATCGCGCTTAAAGCTGAAGGGGTGCCGCTCTTTATCGAGGAGCTGGTTCAGGCGCGGCGCTGGCAGCCTGAGGGGACAGAGTGGCAAGAGCCGGTGCTCTACTCACTGCAGACACTCTACGGGGTGCGGCTAAGGGCGTGCGGAGAGGCGGCGGCGCTGGCGCGGTTTGCGGCGGTTGTGGGGGTGAGTTTTGAGCGAAGCCTGCTTCGAGCCGATGGCGACTTCGAGCCGCTCTGGCTCGAGCAGGCGCTAAGCACCCTGAGCCAAAACGGCCTTATCGTCACCCTTAAACCCGGTCTTTACGCCTTTCGTCATGCGCTGATTCAAGAGGCGGTTCTCGCCTCGCTCGATCGCGCGGCGGTGTGGGCGCTTCATCTGCGGGTGGCCGAAGCGCTGCAGCGACTAAGCGGGGGGCGTCAAGAGCGCATCGCCTATCACCTGGAGCGTGGCCGCCACCCGATGCGCGCCATCGCCTTTCGTCTGGCTGCGGCGCGATCGGCTCTGCTCTCCGGGGCGCTTCAGGAGGCGGCGACGCAGATTGCTAAGGCGATCGAGGGGCTAGAGGCGCTCCCTGAGGGTCAAGCGCGCGATCGCCAGGCCTACGCGGTACGCAAACTCGAAGCGGAGATCTGGACCGCCCTCTCAGGAGAGCAGGCACCCGCCGCCCGCCGGGCGCGGCAGCAGGCGGCCCAACTGGCAAAGATCGTTACCGAATGAAACACCGCTTTAAAGGGGGGAGGTGTATAATTTTGTAACACCGCCCCGCTGGGGCCTACTAAAAGGAGAATCTGTGCCGTCACTCTCTTTGGTTCTCCTGGCTGCGGGGGACTCGACCCGTTTTTCGCTTCCGGTACGCAAACAGTGGCTGCGCATCGGTGCTCAGCCCCTCTGGGCGTTTGTGGCCGATCGGTTTTGTCGGCTACACCCCTTTAAGGAGGTGATTATCGCCGCCCATCCTGACGAGGTGAGCCACATGGCGGCATTGAGCGAGCACCGGGTGGTGCCGGGTGGCACAAGCCGCGAGGTGTCGCTTCAGAGTGCGCTGCGCGTCGCGACGGGGGAGTATGTGCTCGTGAGTGATGTGGCACGCGCCTGTGTGCCCGATGCAGTGATCCATCGGGTGATTGAGAAGATGGGTGAGGCACCCTGTGTGGTGCCTGCTCTGCGGGTGGTGGATACCCTAAGCGATGGTACGCGCGCACTGGATCGCGATCGCCTGATGCGCATCCAGACGCCGCAGCTTTCACATGCCGATACCCTCCGTGAGGCCCTCAAACAGCTTAGCGGCTACACCGACGAGTCCACCCTGATGGCCGCCTATGGCCAGGAGGTGATCACCGTTGCCGGTGATGAGCGCGGCGCGAAGCTCACCTTTGGCGACGAGCTTGCCGGGTGTCTTGCGCCCCCTTCGCCGGAGGCGCTTATCGGGCAGGGGTTTGATGTGCACAGCTTTGAGCCGGGCAAATCGATGGTGCTCTGTGGTGTGGCGATCGACTCACCGGTGGGCTTTAAGGCCCACTCCGATGGGGATGTGGCGCTACACGCGCTGATGGATGCGATTTTAGGCGCGGCGGGTCTGGGGGATATCGGCGAGCTTTTCCCCGATAGTGATGCAGCCTACGCCGGAGCCGACTCGGCGGTGCTTTTACAGCAGGTGTGTAGTCGGGTCCATAAGCTGGGCTTTGAGCTGCGGGGGGTGGATATCACCCTGATGGCCCAAAAGCCCCGACTGGCCCCCTACAAGGCGGCGATGCGTCGGCGTTTGGCTACGCTTTTGGGGCTGTATGCCGAGCGGATCAACCTTAAGGCCACCACCACCGAGAGGCTCGGCTTTATCGGGCGCGAGGAGGGGGTGGCGGCCATGGCACTGGCAAATCTGGGCTATTATGATTGGAGGCGGCGATGAGGGTACTGGTCGTAGAGAGTGAACTCTATCTGGCGCAAAGCATCACAGCGAAGCTGATTGACTCGGGCTATAGCTGCGAGTTTGCAGCCACCACCAAGGAGGCGCTGGAGCATCCGGTCGTGGATGCACTGCTGCTCTCAAGCAACTTCTCGGATCAATGTTTTCATGGGCTGATTGAGGCGTACCGGGATAAGATTATTATTTTGATGGTCTCTTACATCAACGCCGATACGGTGACGCGGCCGATGGATGCGGGTGCGTCTGACTACATTCTCAAACCCTTTATGATTGAGGAGCTGATTCGAAAGATTGAGCACTTTCGCCACTACCGCTCCCTTAAAGAGAAGAGCGCTTCGCTGGAGCGCTATATCCACAGCAGCTTTGCGGATCTGCGCTGTGAGGGGGCGCCCGAGGAGGCGCAGCTGCCGGTTTTGGTGGTGGGCAGCCACCCGCGCTGTCTGGACGCCTTTGCCTTCAGGCTGGCGAAGCGGCGTCAGCGTGCACTGATGTTTCACGATCTTAAAAGCGACGGTCTGCCCGATGGGGTGCCGCCACAATCGATTCTCTACCTTAGCGGACTGGAGGCGCTTCGAAAACCGGAGCGGCAGGTGCTTGTGGAGATGCTTCGTAAGCAGCCGGTGGTGATCGCCTCAACCGATCTGGAGGAGGAGCCGCTCTGGCCGGGGATGGGTCGGGTGGTGATCCGCTCTCAGGCGCAAACCTGCCAAGAGGGGGAGATTGTCAGCATCGAAGAGTATGTTAAGGGTGCGATTTTGGCCAATCAGCACCGCTTCCCTGATACCGAGCTCTCCCGGCGGCTGGGCATTAGCCGCAAGAGCTTGTGGGAAAAGAGGAGAAAGTATGGCATCCAGAAAAACTAACCGTCAGCTTTTTATCGATATGGAGGCGGTCGCCACACTGGCGATGGTCAAACGGGGTCTGCTCTCTCCTGTCTGCGGCCTGATGGGGCGCGAAGAGGCGGCCCAGGTTGACAAAAGCGGTCTCTATCGGGGCCAATCCTTTCCGTTTTCGTTTCTGCTGGCCCCCAGCGGACGGCGTAACAAAGAGGTGCTCTCAAGCGCCAGGCAAGGTGAGGTGCTGGATCTTGT
>PWVP01000108.1 GCA_003561815.1 Campylobacterota bacterium
GATTATCGAACGCAATTTTAGTGGCCAGATAGCGGTAGAGAACACCCCTAAAGGGGCTCGCTTCACGCTCAATATCCCCTTAACAAAGGATTCTCATGCTTAAAGAACTCAAAGAGCTTACCTGGCCCATGCGGGTCCTGCTGGTGGATGACGAAGAGATCATCAGGGAGCACGTTAAGACCCTCTTTTCGAATCTTTTTCACCATGTGGAGGTGGCCGCCAATGGCGCACTGGGGCTTGATCTCTATCGCCAGCGGGGTGCGGGCTTCTTTGATCTGGTGGTCACCGATATCCAGATGCCTGTGATGGACGGCCTTGAGATGGCGGCTGCCATTAGCGATCTCTCATCCGAGCAGCGATTGATTGTGATCTCGGCCCACAATGAGCCGGAGTTCTTTACGCGGGCGATCGAGATCGGGGTAGATGGCTTCATTATTAAGCCCGCACAGCCTCGTCAGCTCTATGAGACCCTGCGCCGTTCGGCGGTTGTGGTTCGAGCACATAAAGAGAACCAGCGCTACCGGGAGAGCCTGGAGCAGATGGTTCAGGAGCGGGTTGAGGAGATCGAGGAGCTCATGAGTCGCGATCCGCTCACCGGGTTGGGTAATCGCCAGAAACTGATTCGTGATATGGAGCAGTCTGGGGGTGGTGCCCTGATTGTGCTCGATATGGATTACTTTGGTGAAATCAATGACTTTTATGGCCACCGGGTGGGCGATATGGTTATCGTAGAGCTTGCCAATCGTGTGTTTAGTATCCTGCCAAAAGAGTGCCGTCTGTATCGATACCACGGTGCCCGGTTGGCCATTGTTGCCCCTGATGGGTTTGAGCGAAACAGGGTTGTGCTGCTGGCGCGCGATTTGTGTGACCAGCTGAGTCATGAGCATATCGAGATTGGTGGCAGCAGCTTTACATTTGAAGTCACGACCGCGGTGAGCTTTGAGGCGCCCCATGTGCGATTCAAGACAGCCGAGATGGCACTCAACCATGCCCAGACTCACCATATAGGGTCGCTTGTTTATCGGGATACTTTGATGCTAGAGGCCACCCATCAACACAACATTGAGTGGACTAAACGGTTTACTGAGGCACTACGAGAGGGCAGGGTGGTACCCTACTTTCAGCCTATCTGCAACACCCAAACCGGTAAGGTCGAGAAGTACGAGGCTCTAGCCAGAATGATGGAGGGGGATGGGTCGGTCATAGTGCCAGGACTCTTTATTGATATCGCCAAACGATCCAGGCAGTATTTGGCCATGACGCGCACAATCTTTGACCAAGCCATGGCCGCACTGGAGAATACGGATGCCTCGGTGTCGGTCAATCTGACCCTGGAGGATCTTCTCTGCGAGGAGACCACTGGCCATATTCTCTCCACCTTGCGTGTGCTCCCCTCTGAGCGTATCGTACTGGAGCTCGTAGAGTCTGAGGGGATTGAGAACTTTGAGCAGGTGGCAAGGTTCTTTGGGCAGGCCAAAGAGGCCGGAGCCAAAACAGCTATCGATGATTTTGGTAGCGGGTACAGTAACTTCTCCTATCTACTCAAACTCAAGGTGGACTACATCAAGATTGACGGCTCGCTTATTCAGGCGCTCAATGACGATCCGGCCGCCCATGCGGTGGTGGAGACGATCGTTAGCTTTGCCCATCAGAACGGATTTGAAACCATCGCTGAGTTTGTCTCTGATGAGTCAATACTGGAGCGAGTAAAGGCGCTGGGGATTGGCTACTCTCAAGGCTATCACATTGGTAAGCCGGGGCTGCTATGAGGGTCCTGCTCACTGGCGCTAACGGCTACATCGGTAGACGGCTCAAGCGGGTTCTTAAAACGGTACCAGAGATTCAGCTGCGGCTAATGGTGCGCAATGCTGCCACGCTGGGTGCCGAAGCCCAGGGGTTAGAGGTGGTGGAGGCCAGCACATTCGATCCCGCCTCTTTGCGCCGGGCTTTAGCGGGGGTGGATGTGGCCTACTACCTGATCCACGCGCTCGCCTCCGGGCCGGACTTTCGCCAAAAAGATCACCTCAGTGCAGAGAACTTTCTGCAAGCGGCCATCGAGTGCGGCGTGAAGCGCATCATCTACCTTGGTGGCCTGGGGGATAAAACAAACGCCAGTGAGCACCTTATCAGCCGTATCGAAACCGGGGAGGTTCTCTCCTCTAGGCCCGATCAGATCCAGACACTTTGGTTCCGCGCCGGTGTGATTATCGGTTCAGGCAGCGCCAGCTTTGAGATTATCCGCAATCTCGTCCAGAAGCTGCCTGTTTTAATCACCCCCAAGTGGGTGAGTACCCCTGCTCAACCCATCGGGGTGGGGGATGTGGTGCGCTACCTAAGCGAAGCGGCTACCCTCCCTCATGGTGAGAGTGAGGTGATTGATATCGGCACCGAAGCGATGAGCTATGGTGAGATTATGCTCCGTGCTGCCAAGGTGATGGGGCTCAAACGGCGGCTGATTGCCGTGCCAGTTCTCACCCCCAATCTCTCCTCCTACTGGCTGACCCTCTTCACGCCGGTGCCTTTCACGGTGGCGCACTCGCTCATCGAGGGGCTCTCCTCCCCGGTGCTGGTCCAAAACGATCGAGCGCAGGCGCTCTTTGGCTTTAGTCCACAGCCCTATGAGGCGGCGGTGGCTAAGGCGATAGAGGAGATCGAAGCCAATCAGGTCATCAGTCGCTGGAGCGATAGCGATGGCGCGGCGTGGGAGAAGCACCAATCGGCTGATATCGCTGATGCGATTTTGATTGATCGGCGGCGTATGCCCCTGGGTGAACTGAGTGCCCATCAGGTTTACCGATCGATCACCAGTTTAGGTGGTGATTCGGGCTGGTTTGATTATGATTGGCTCTGGGAGCTGAGCGGGGCGATCGATAAGCTCCTGGGAGGCTATGGGACCAACCGGGGTCGTCGCGATGCCTGTGATTTGCGTCTGGGGGAGTGTCTGGACTTTTGGCGGGGGGGGGATCTGCAGCCTGATGTGCGGCTGCTGCTTTTTGCCCAGATGCGGCTGCCCGGCCGGGCGTGGCTGGAGTTTGTGATTTGGGAGGGGGAGCTGATCCAGACGGCCTACTTCTACCCCAGCGGTGTGCTCGGGCGGCTCTACTGGTATGCGCTGCTTCCGGCGCACTTTTTTATCTTTCGCAATCTTATCAAGCGGATCGTTGAGAGGGCAGCGCAAATGGGTAAAGTGTGACGATCGGCTAGCGTCAGAGTGGCTGCGGATTAAAGGGGCGACCTGCCTAAAGCGCGCCTAAAAAAAGCAGTCGTTATACTCAAAGTCAGAGACCATGATGCAGTGCGCGTGGATGGGGTCAAGCACCCGTTTGCGCGCCACATAAGGGGCGAAGGGGTCGCGAAACTCCAATAAAAAGAGCACCTTCGCCCCCTCGATCCAGCGGTAGGCCATCAGTCGGCACGGTCGATCGTCGCAGCCGGTTGCGTTGACATTTCCTGAGAGGCTCACGCGTTGACCGCGTAACTCCCCGCGGTCCACATGCCCCCAGAAGATATCAAGCGTATCATCCGCCTGCAAAAAAAGTGCCAGAATCAAGAGCGTTATTGCCGTTCTCATGGTGTCTCTATATCGGAAAATGGTATGATAATTGCAACCATACCGCTTAAAGGAGTCGGCTCGATGCGTTTTGTGGCGGTGATCATCGGAAGCGAGCTGCTCGATGGGCGGCGAAAAGATGGCCATTTCGATTTTCTCCGCCGTGAGCTGGCCCGTCGCCACTGGTCGCTTTCAGCCAGCCTGAGTGTCGCGGATGAGCCCGATCTCATCGAGTCGCTTTTTGCGTTGGCACAGGCCGATTCGCAGATGGTGCTTTTTAGCTTCGGCGGCATCGGGGCCACGCCTGATGACTACACGCGCCGTTGTGCGGCCAATGTCTTCACCGCTGGACGCCTGGCGCTGCACCCGGAGGGTCAGGAGCGGATCCGTCGCCGTTTTAAGAGCCCAAGCGACTATCAGCTGGAGATGGTTCGCTTCCCCGAAGGGGCCGGTTTGCTCAATAACCCCGTTAACGATGTGCCTGGATTTTATCTGCATGAACGCCTCTTTTTTATGCCCGGCTTCCCCTCCATGGCCCATCCGATGGTTATCGAGGCGCTCGATCGCTTCTATCCGGCGGGCACACAGCGCCACACGCGCACTCTGATCGCGCAGTGTGGCGAGGGGCAGATGATGGATCTGATGCGCTCGCTGCCAGATACCGTAGAGCTCTCCTGCCTGCCCGAATCCTCCGGCGAAAAAAGAGAGACGACACTTATGCTCAAAAGCGACGATGTAGAGAGAGTGAGCGAGTGGTTTGAGTTTCTCTGCCAAGGGCTCGATCAAGCGGCGATCGCCTACCGAAGAGAGGGAGCTGATGGAGTTTAGTTTCGAGTACAAAACCCCCTTTTCGCCCCATATGCTTATCGTGGGCGAGCACCTTATGGCGCTGGTGGATAACCAGACCACCATCCACTATCTCGATCCCGTCAGCGGCAAGGCGGTTGGCGATCAGCCCTTTGAGGCGCCGCTGGAGCACCCCCACTTTCGAGGAAACGCCTCTGCGCCCGATGGGCAGCGGATTGTGCTCTTTTTCCCTGAGAAGATCCACACCTACCTTCTGGCCTTCGATAGCGCCACGGGCCGCTTTAAGCGTCAGAACTTTCTAAGCTGGAGCGAGGCGGCCAGCGAGGTGAGTGTCTTTTCTAAAGATGGCCAGATGGTCGCCACCGGTGGCAACGATGGCCGTGTCTGTATCTACCGCACCGACAATGGCCGGCTTCTGACCATCCCACCACGCCACAACGAGTACATCTTCGCCCTCGATTTTAGCAGCGATGGATCGCTGATCGCCTACGCCAGCTTTAAAAAGCGGCTCAGTGTCTACGATCTCGCCCGCCACGCGCTGCTTTCGGGCTATACCCATAAAGAGGTGATCAACTGCGTGGCCTTTATGCACCGCAGCAGCTTTTTGGTGATGGGTAGCCGGGATAATAAGGTCGTGCTCTTTGATGTGATCAATGGTTTCGTCATCCGTGAACTGATCAGCACGGTCAACTGGCCCATGGCGCTCTATGTCGATCCAGAGGATCAGTTCTGTTTCGTCTCCGATAAGGCGGGCTATCTCTACCTGATCGACCTCTCGGTGCCCGAGCCCGATAGTGAGCCCATCTTTAGCTCCAAATCGGTCGTGGTGGATATCAAACGGCGGGCCGAGGCGATCTACTTCGCCTTCGATGACGGCTCGGTACGGATTTTGGATATGGCCGCTGAGCGGGAGAAGTTTACCGCCTCGATCGAGAAAAAAGACATGGCGAGCATGTATCAACTGATGCAGGATAATCCGGTGCTCAAGTTCAGCGCCACCGGGGTTCTGGGCGGAATGGATGAGCGGTTTAACGACCACTTCTCCAAAGCGGTTCTTCTGATCGCCAAAGGCAAAACCGATGCGGCCAAAGAGGCGATGGGTGATCTGCTGGAGTTTCCCACCTACCAAAAGCGCTTTGAGGCGGTGAGTCGCCACGCTTCGAAGGTGGTCACCTTCTGGCAGCTGATCCAGTCAGGCCAGTACGCAGAGGCCTACAGCATGGCCTCAGAGGGGGACTTTTATCGTCGATTGCCCCTCTATAAGATGCTCGAAGATCGCTTTAACCAGCGCTTTTATGAGGCGGTCAAAGCGCTCAATGCGCCAGGGGCCGATCCTCAAAAGGTGCGCGAAGAGCTGACCCTCTTTATGAAAGTGCCCCAAAAGGAGGCGGTGATCAAGTCGATGCTCCGCAGCCCGGAGATCTTCGCTAAAGCCCAGCGCGCTGCCGATGAGAAGGATTGGCCGGAGCTGGGCCGACTGGTCGAGAAGTTTAAGATGCTGCGCGGTGCGCCGGTGGTGCAGGCGTACCAGACGATGCTTCAGGAGCAGGAGGAGCGGTTTTTGACCCTGATGGCTGCCGGACGGTTTGAGGAGGCGTTTGAGCCGGCGAAGTTCCTAA
>PWVP01000260.1 GCA_003561815.1 Campylobacterota bacterium
CCGCCTTTTTGCTTTCAGAGCTCGATCGCCACGGCTTTACGGCGCTGCAGATCCCGCACAAGCCGCTGGCGCGCCAGCTGCGCTTTTACGGTATCGCATCCGGTGGTGATGTCGTACTGGATATCGAGCCGCCTCAAGAAGGGCCCTATGGGGTGCTGGAGTATACGGTCTTTAACCGCGTGGTGGGCCGCTTCTATCTCTACGCCCTAGAGAGCGAGAGAATCGTCACATCATCCTCCATGTGAGTGAGTGTGATCGCCTGAGTGACGCTGGCAAACATCTTCTCATCAAACAGGCGTGAGACCCGTTTGCGACTAAACTGAAAGAGGGTGTCCTCGATCAGGCCATCGCTATAGATCAGGAGCTTCTCAAACCGCTGCAGCTCCAGCCGGTTGATGGCGATGGTGTCGGTGAAGTTCATCAGCGGCGGATTGTTGGCCACCACCTCCAGGGTGCGATCGCCATCAAGAATCAGGGGCGGGTAGAGCCCGGCGACGAAATACTCCACAAAGCTCGCATCGGGCGGCAGCCAGAAAAAGGCGCAGGAGAGCTGCTCCTCTTCGCTTAGCACCCCCTTGAGGTTTTTGAGCAGCTTAGCAGCGATGTTTTTCAGCGAGCCCGATCGCCGCACACTCTGGGCGATAGTAGAGGAGACGGAGAAGGCGGTCAGTGAGGGCAAAATCCCGTGCCCCATCCCATCGACCAGATAGACCAGCGCCCCACCGGCGGCGGTTTTATAGATGGACCAGCTGTCGCCATTGAGAATCTCCGAAGGCTGGGAGAAGACCCGGGCTTGAAACCGCTCACCCTTCTCGAAATCGTTGACGATAATGCTCTGCTGCTTTTCGGCCGCCTTTTTCTGCTCCTCCTCCAGATAGCGGTTGGCTTGAAGCAGGTGTTCGGCGCTGAGGATTTTGGCGCTAAAGGTGGCCGCGAGCATCAGCCGCTGCACATCCTGCTGGTGAAACGCCCCCTCGGCGTTGAGTTTATTGACCGCCTGAAACGCCCCCATCACCTGACCATCGAGCCCCATCATCGGGATCACCAGAATCGAGTCGGTCTTGTAGCCGGTCTCTTGATCCACCTTGCGGTGAAAGCGCGGGTCGCTATAGGGGTCGTTGATGATAATCGGCCGGGCGGTGCGAACCGCTTCGCCTACGATGCCGCGATTGCGGGAGATGCGTACGGTGCTAAGCCCCTGGGCCACCTTGGTCCAGAGCTCGCCGGTGTGGTGATCGAGTAGCCAGATGGTGCAGCGATCGCATAAAATCAGCCGGGTACCCAGCTGGGCAATCAGCTCCAAAAGCCGCTCAAAGCGGGTCTCTTTGGCGATCTTGGCCGTGCTGTCCAGAATCAGCGAGAGGGTCTCTTCGCAGCTGGGCTCAAGACACTCCATCAGGCTCCTTCTTAAGAGAGGTTGAGCGGATCGACATCCAGCTCGCACAGGGGGTGCTCCAAAAGCGCTGCCGCCTCCAAAAGCGCGCGCGCCGAGTCGGCGCGAATTAAAATATGATAGCGATACTTCTCTGCAATGCGGCTGATAGCACAGGGGCCGTATCCGATGATCTCTACATCTTTTCTGTCGCTTAGTAGCATGACGCTACGATCGAGCACCTCGTTGACCCGCGCCTCGCTCTTGTCGCTATAGAGGGCGCGAAGCAGCCGTTTGTGCGGCGGCCAGAGCCCCTCGCGTGCGCGGCTCTCCTGCTGGATAAAGCGCTCATAGTCCGCCAGATAGGGCTCGAAAAACCCCTGCTGGGCGGATTGAACCAGTACGGTGGCACTCCCCTTTCGCCCCGCGCGCCCGGCGATCTGAATCAGCAGCCCCACCGCCCGCTCGCTTGCACGGTAATCGGGCAGCGCCAGGAGGTGATCCAACCCTAAAATCACCGCCAGATCCACCGCGTGGTAGTTGTGGCCTTTGGAGAGCATCTGCGTACCCACCAGGATATCAATCGCACCGTCGTTAAAGGCTTTTAGGGTCTTTTTGAGCTGCCGTTCGGTGGTGATGGCGTCGCGATCGAAAAGGGCGATGCGCGCATCGGGTAGCGCCTCCTCTAAAAGCCGCGCGATCTCGGCGGTGCCGTAGCGGTTGGTGATCAGGCGCTCATCGCCGCAGGCCCCACACCGCTGCACGATCGCACTGGCGTAGCCGCAGTAGTGGCATTTGAGTGTGCGGCTTTTGAGGTGCAGGCTCATCCCCACCTCACAAAAGGGGCAGCGCACCCCCTCGCCGCAGCTGCCACAGAGCAGGTATTTGAAGTTGGCCCGGGTGGGCAAAAAGACGATCGCCTGCTTTTGGCGCGCCAGGGTCGCCTGCAGCGCTGCAATCACCGCCTCGGAGGGGCGCTCATCCGCCTCGGGCATAAAAAAGAAGCGGCGCTCCCCCTCCTGAAAGTACTGGCCGCGCAGACGAAAGTGCTCAAAGCGGCCGTAGCTGCTCACCGCCGGTGTGGCACTACCCAGAACCACCGGAATACCCAGCTGCGTGCCCATGAAGATCGCCACATCCCGGGCGTGATAGCGGGGGCGGCTTTGGGATTTGTAGCTCTCATCGTGCTCCTCATCCACCACGATCGCGCCCAGATCGGGCAGGGGCAAAAAGAGGGCGCTTCGAGCACCGGCGACGATACGGATGGAGCCGGTGGCAATACCCTCGAGGATCGCAGCTTTGCGCTTTTTGGTCACTTTCGAGTGCCAGATGGCGACGCGATCGCCAAAGTGCGCACTCAGCCGCTTCTCAAACTGCGGCGTGAGGCTGATCTCAGGCACCAAAAACAGCGCACTCTGGCCTTTGGCAATCACCTCCTCGATCAGGCACATGTAGATCTCGCTTTTGCCGCTGCCGGTATCCCCAAAGAGCAGCCGTGGCCCCGGTTTGCGGATAAACGCCAGCCCCTGCTGCTGGCGCTTGCTGAGCGTAATCACCGGCTGGGTTAAGACCCCCTCGCGCGCTGCTAGGGGGCGATCAAAGGGGGTGAAGAGTTTGAGGCTCTCAGCCAGCAGGGTGCGGTAGTAGCTGGCAATAAACTGCGCCGTTTTGAGCCTGAAAGCGTCCAGATAGCGTCCGGTGGCCGCCTCGATGGCCGCGCACTTAAACTCAGGTTCCTGGACAGCTGCGATGACAAAACCCTCCGCCTTCTGCCCGCGTAGCGGTACGCGCACCTCCTGGCCGGGTGTGAAGAGCTGATCGCTGGCGTAGGTGAGCAGATCGAGTCGGCGTCCACTCAGGGCGACGGTGTAGTGGTGCGCCATCTAATCAATGCGCGCCGGAGGGTGGGCGAAAAAGCACGCCTCCAGCGCTTCACGGCTTTTAAACGCCCCCTGATGGACAATCTGCCCCTCTTTAAGAATCCAGATGGGGTTCTCAAGCGCCCAGGCGAGATCGAGCGAGTGGGTGCTGACAATCAGCCGGTGGTGCGCCTTAAGCTTTAAGAGCAGATCGCCAATCTGGCGGTGGCCGAAGGGATCGAGTCCGCCGGTGGGCTCATCGAGAATCAGTGTGCAGGGCGATCCTAAAAGGGCCAGGGCGATCAGAAGCCGCTGCTTCATCCCTTTGGAGTATTTGGCGATCGGCTTTTTGGGATCGACGATGAGCCCCACCTGCTCAAAGAGGGCGGCAGAGTCGAAGCGATCGGCTCTTTTAAGCGGCGCCATCAGCCGCAGATAGTCCAAAGCCGAGGCGGACTCGTCCAGATAGGGCGCTTCGGGCGCGTAGCCGACCTGGTGGCGATCCAGCGGTGCGATCTTCTCGCTGAAGTGGGGCAGAAACGGGTGCTGATCGAGGCGGTTGTAAAACCCGAGCAGATAGCCAATCAGGGTGCTTTTGCCCGCGCCGTTGTGCCCTAGAAGTGTCATCTACTGAAAGGGGGCCAGCTCTTCTCGGAGCACTTTCATCACCTCTTCATCGCCGCTTTGGAGGTAGACCACCTGATAGGCGATGCTCTGGTTCTCTCCTGGCCGATCAACCGCCCGATCGCCACGATCGGCGATAAAGGCCCCCATTGCCTGCAGCTCAGCATTAAAAGCGCGCATCTCCTGTTCGCGTGCAGCCGCATCGGTGCCGATAAGCGGCACGACGAAGGTGACCTTATTCGCCCTTGGCGGTGGATTTAAGCCCAGCGATCGAACATGGCGGGCGAGCTCTTCGACGGTGTCCGGCACCGACGTGTACGGATCGGCGGGCGGTTTTTGGGGCTCGATCGGCGATCGGGTCATCTCATCGGGGACCCGCCCGGAGACCCCTCCGCCGGGCTTTCCGGTGGGGCCGTGGCGCCGATCGTAAAACTCGATATCGATGTTTTCCGGTGGTCGGCGCATGGAGGCGATAAAGGCCGCATCCATCAAGAGTGTGAGCTGATCGAGCTCCATGGGGAGACGATCGCCTGCGAGCATGGCCGCTATCTCCAGAAGCTCGCGGGTGCCATCCTGGCGCACCGGCCCGATAAGCTCACGCACCTTTTGGTGATCGAGCTCTGCACCGCTCTGGCTATCGTAAAAGATCACCCCCATGTGCTCGGGGGGGATGCGCATATTGGCCCCAAAGGCGGTGGAGAAGATCCGGTTAATCGTCTCCTCATCGAGCGAGCCGCCGCTCTGTATCAGGATCTGCGCCACATCGAGTGCGGTGGGGCGATCGGGG
Source organism: Campylobacterota bacterium (assembly GCA_003561815.1). Taxonomy (GTDB): domain Bacteria; phylum Campylobacterota; class Campylobacteria; order Campylobacterales; family SZUA-545; genus CSSED11-302. Next base: position 4,643 of record PWVP01000260.1, read on the forward strand.
TGGCCCGCCGGCGCGGCTATCAACAGGGTGACACAAAAGAGCGTTAAAAAGAGCAGTCTGCGCATCGTTTTCCTTCCCATAAAGGCAGAGATTATCCACCATAGAGGCTTAAAACCCCATACTGCCAGAGCGCCCAGCCGCCCATCGCCCCCAGTAGCGGTCGATGAAAGCGGCGCTGCCAGGCGGCCAGAAGCGAGAGCAGCAGATAGAGCCCTAAAAACCACCCCGGTGTCTGCACCGACCAGACGGCCAGCTCGATCGTAAAGAGCGGCAGCACCATCTGCGCGGCCCACTCCCCCAGCCCCACCAGATGCAAAGCGATCGCGACGGGGTAGAAGGGGACAAAGAGCAGGCTTAAAACCGGCGAGAGCCACTGGGTCAGGCTGGCGAGCGGGAAGAAAAAGTGGACTATTGGCAGCATCGCCACAAAGACATAGAGCCCTAAAAGCAGCCCGTTTTTCCATCCGACGGTGCGATCAAAGTCGCGCAGATAGAGAAAGATATAAAAGACCCCCGCCACGCTGAGCCCGAAGCCGATGGAGAAGAGAAGTCCCGGAAAGAGGGCCACCAGAAAAGCCACCACCACCAGCAGGTTTAAAAAGCTCAAAATCTGCAGATTGCGGCTTAGCAGAAAGAGCCCGAAGGCAAACATCCCAAAGGCGCGCAGCAAAGAGGGGGGCGTCTGGGTAAAGAGCAGGTAGCCTAGCAGCACCCCGAAGGTGATGGCGCCTAGATCAAAAAACCGGTTGCGCCAGGGAAAGAGGTGCCGGTGCAAAAAGCGATAGGGCGGGTTGAGCAAAGCGGCGATCAGAAGCGTCAGGATACCCAGATGAAATCCCGAAAGCGCCACCAGATGGGCGATCCCAAAGCGGGTGATCGCCTCTCTAAGATCGGGCTCAATCGGGCTGGCGAGCGTGAGCGCCCCAAAAAGCTGCGCCCCCTCGGCGCTTTTGTGCTGTGAGGCGATGGCCCCGAGTAGCTGCTCGTAGGGGCCCGGGCGCTGATCGGGCAGCAGGCTGATACGAAAGCTGGGCGCATAAAAACCGCGCAAAAACGCCACAAAGCCCACCCCCTCGGTGATCAGCGTGAGGGTCACTTCGCGGTGGGTGATATCGCGTAGCGGCTCGTAGGTGGTGGTGTAGAAGGTGCCTAGATGGCGGTTGTGCAGATGGAGTGTCCAGTAGGGGGTGTTGTTAGCGTTTGTTTTGAGCCGCTGGTGGGTGATGAGCGCCTGGGTGTGGTAGAAGCGATCGGCGACAAACTGCTGGTAGTGGTAAAACTGCCAGGCG
>PWVP01000094.1 GCA_003561815.1 Campylobacterota bacterium
CCTGGTACTTCGTGGTAGACCCGGATCCGGACATTCCTATTACGTCGTACGGCGAGCTTGATGACACCGCAACCGGAACAGGCAAGACCAAGTTCGGTGCCAGCGAGGGCGCCATTGAGGACCTGGTCGCTGTTGATGAGGCAGACTTGCCCGTGGAAGGCAAGCCCAACCTTCAGTTCCCACACGGGTTCTTCGCGCTGAACGTAGTGGGTGTTACGCAGGGCGGTACGGTTACCGTGTCGATTGTGCTTCCGCAACCCGCTCCCCCGGGTACACAGTATTGGAAACACTACAATGACGCCTGGCATCAGATACCGATGACCATAGATCCGAACGACAGCAGGATCATACACATCACCCTGGTCGACGGCGGATTGGGGGATGCATCCGGGGTGCCAGATGGCACAATTCTCGACCAGGGAGGGCCGGGCAACCCCCTGACGGTGGGATGGGAGGGTTCGCCGGTTAACAAGCTCACCGTCATGGCGCCCTGGCTTGCGCTGCTGGCAGCCATCGCAAGCGCGACGCTGCTTGTTGTGCGGCGACGCGGGGCCCGGGTCTAGGTACTAAGGGCTATACGTGATTACTCTGTGCAGGGGGTGACCGTGGGGGCAGATATCGACCCCGCCCCTGCGGTCACCCCCCATTCGCACCCATCGAGGTGAGGATGAAATCCCTCTCACTCTAACTCTCTCCCGCCAGGGGAGAGAGGATTTGGCGTCTGGGGCAGAGCCGCTGGGGGAGGTGCGTTGACGGGGCAGTGCCATTGGGGGTCCGGGGGCGTAGCCCCCAGTCCAGGTGTCAGTTCGAGCGAAGCGCGGCAATCCCGCCTCCTCGTTGTCTTTGCGAGCGAAGCGAAGCAATCCGGGCGGGGTTACGTGCAACGAGATCGCCACGTCCCGATGAAATCGGGACTCGCGATGACATATGGAAGAGAATCCATCGGGCCTCGTGATGACAGGGGAATGGGCTGTGCCGGTCGTCACGATGACAGCCCTGTCTTGTCGTTGCGAGGAGCCGGCAGGCGACGTGGCAATCCCGGCGTCCCCGGGCAGACGAGATGATGGAAAGGAAGCGAAGAGTGAGATCGGTGTTAGGTTCAGGTAGACGTTACCATGTGGCGGCATGCAGTATCTTCCTTGTCGTTGCAGCCCTGCTGACAGCGGGCATGAACTGCGACGATGGCTATCAGTTGGCCATATCCAGCACAGATGGAGGGTCGGTCACCGTACCAGGAGAGGGTACCCGAAGGTACAATGCCGGCACGGTGGTCGAACTGGAGGCGACGCCCGATGAGGGCTATGAGTTTCGACGGTGGACGGGCGACACTGAGCCCATCGCTGACCCTAACTCCGCCTCGACCGCCGTCACGATGAACGGAGATTACTCCATCGAGGCCAGCTTCAGGAGCGAAGGCGACACCGATCCTGTCAGACCTCCTGATGAGCCTGTATTCCCGGCTATGTGTTCGGGTTGACGCAAGTGGTTCCGGGCATCACATTGCATCGGGGGTTGCGCTATGACAACCCCCTGTTGCGTTCGCGAATCCCGATCTATGGGGTGAAGCCGTCCGACGAAGTCGTTGCGAGCGAAGCGCCCGCCCCCGCATGCTCGGACCATAATCCCGGGGATAAAACGTCGCCTACGAGTGAAATGGTATTGACATGGCGCACGGGGCGGGTGGAACAATAGTACCATGGTGCCACGGTGCAAACGCCGAGGGTAACATCCTTGGTTAGCGTCATGTGACGTCTGAGGCCGGGTAGCGGGCGGATGGGTGACGAAAGGCGATGTCATGAGTGAGAGCGGCTTGGCGAAGCGGGATGGTCGTAGAGTTCTACGGGTTCGGGGCGTGGCTCACACGGCTGGCTGTAGGGACGAGGTGTGGCTGGGCAGGAGCAGTGAACATGGTGGATGGGGAGACGGTGATAAGGATAGGACGAGACTTGATAGTCCAGGTCTCGTCTCTGCTTTTCTGAGATAGCGAAGGATGTGACTGGAGTTGATGTGCTCGGCAGACTTGATAGTTTTCTGTTGGCCACGGGGTCTTTTCTGCGGAGTGCGGAGTGGCTCTCGGGCAGTGAGTGGCACCGGGAACACCTTACCCGGGGGTAGAGCAGTAACATGAGCAACACTGTAACTTGAAAGGAGGCAAGAAGAAGTGAAAAAGCCATCTGGAGTACTACTTGTCCTGGCACTGGTGCTGAGCGTCTGTTTGTTGACGGCAACGCCGGCGGCTGCAAGCGGCCCGCCCGTTACTGGTGGGTTGATCCTTCATCTCGATGCTGACGCCATAGAGGATCTTGATGATGGCGACCCTGTTGAGACGTGGCAAGACCTGTCGAGTCAGGGGAATCACGCTACGCAGGCCACGCCAGCCTACAGACCTACTTACAGAGCAAACATCCTGAATGGCAGGCCAGTGGTGAGGTTTGACGGAAGCGGCACATTCATGCTCGTTCCGCCGATGCTGGACCCCGCGCAACACAACTGGTCGTTCTTTGCTGTCGTGACACCTGCGGCGACGGTTGATCAGGACATCTGGCAACAGTTGGACGGGACAACAGGGCCAGGGCGCGTGAATGTGAGCATCCGCACAGTGGCTGCCGCGACGCAGTACAGTTCCTTTCTCGGTGGCTCTCAGCGGCCGTCAGGCATCGGGGTTGTTTCCACGCGGTCCAACCTTGTTACCCAGACATGGGACGGCACGACGCTGGCGTGGTGGGGTGACGGCACAGTGGGTAGCACCCACACTCCGACAGCTGAACCGGCGAATGGGGGCTACCACATAGGTGTGAACAAAGGCATCACTGGGAACTGGCTACATGGCGACATCGCCGAGATACTCATCTACGACCGTGCCCTTACCAATGAAGAACGAGAACAGGTAGAGCAGTATCTGGGTGTGAAGTGGCTATCGATATGTGTAGCTACTGCCACCGGCACGGGTACGGCTTGCTTTGCCCCCAGCGAGGGCGCCATTGAGGACCTGGTCGCTGTTGATGAGGCGGGCTTGCCCGTGGAAGGCAAGCCCAACCTTCAGTTCCCACACGGGTTCTTCGCGCTGAACGTAGTGGGGGTTACGCCGGGTGGTACGGTTACCGTCTCGATTATGCTTCCGCAGCCCGTTCCCCCGGGTACACAGTATTGGAAACACTACAATGATGCCTGGCATCGGATACCAATGACCATCGACCCGATCAATCCCAGGATCATACACATCACCCTGGTGGATGGTGGACTGGGGGATGCATCTGGATTGCCAAATGGCACAATCATCGACCAGGGAGGACCAGGCAACCCGCTGACGGTAGGCTGGGAAGGGTCGTCCGTCAACAAGGCAGCCGTCCTGGCGCCTTGGCTTGCCCTGCTGGCAGCGCTCATGGCCGGTGCAAGCCTGTTTGTGATACGGCACCGTCGGGCTGAGACATAGGGACTATATGGGATGTAGCCTCCGTGGGGGGTGGCCGTAGGGGCGGAATCGACCCTGCCTCTACGGTCCGCTCCCCTTCGTCTACATACTAGGGAGATCAGCCAGAGCACGTGTCATCGCGAGGCGCCTCCCCATCCTGTCATTGCGAGCCCCGGCGCCTTCGTCCCCTCTTAACATAAGAGGGGCCAGGGGAGTTATCACGAGGGCGTAGCCCCCGGCACCCCTGTAGTGCGAGGCTTCAGTCTCGCGCTGTGCCCGCCTCTCTTCACTCATCACTCGTCACTCCCTGGCCCCCGCTCCCCGCCCACCCTCCTGTCTTCGCGAGCAAAGCGCGGCAATCTCGCCCTCTCGCCCGGCCGAGAATTTCGGGAAGAAAATATCGCTTACGAGTGAAGGGGTATTGACATGGCCTTCGGAGCGGATGGTATAGTGGTACCGTGGTGCCACGGCACCACAAACGTGGGTGAACATCGTTGGTTCGACCTGTCTGAGGTCTGCGGCAGGGTGGCGTGAGGTTGGTTGATGACGGATTTGTCATGAGTGAGAGCGGCTTGGCGAAGCGGGATGGTCGTAGAGTTCTACGGGTTCGGGGTATGGCTGACGGGGCTGGCTGTAGGGACGAGGTGTGGCTGGGCAGAGGCAATGAGTATGGTGGATGGGGAGACGGTGATAATGATCAGGCGAGATCTGATAGGTCGGATCTCGTCTTTGCTTTTGTGAGATAGCGAGGGATGTGACGGGAGTTGATGTGCTTAAGGAACTCGAGAGTTTCTGCTTGCCTATGGAGTCTCCGATGCGGAGGACAGGGTCGGTCCTGGACTATGAGTTCCAGCCCCGAGTACCTTTCCCGGGGTGGAGCGCGGAACCTCCCTATGTCGTTCTGAGTGAGCGTATCGAACGAAGAGTCTCACGGGGACATAGGGTGGCGAGTAACATGAGCAAGAACTGAGCACAGAAGGAGGTAAGAAGTGAGAAAGCTGTTAGGAATATCACTTGTCCTGGCACTGGTGCTGAGCTTCAGCCTGGTGGCCACAACGCCGGTCGGGGCGGACCCGCCTGATGTGGTCTGGGTGGATGATGACTTCGACGTGAATACCCCTGGCTGGGGTAGCACCCACTTCGACAGCATCCAGGATGGCGTGGATGCCGTCGCCGCAGGCGGAACGGTCAACGTGGCAGATGGGGAGTATCAACTGGAAGACAGTGAGCCGCCTCCCGCAGAGGGGGATGGACGCATACTGGTAAACAAGACAGTTCACCTCATAGGTAACCCGGGAAACCCCGAGAACGTTGAGGTGCGCTACTCCAATGAGGGTAGACCGGTATTCAACATAATCGCGCCTCACGTCACCATAGACGGCTTCAAGACGGTCGGTGGTCAGAACGGTTTCCGGATGGACATGGCGGGAAAGACCGATACCGCTCACGATAGCACCATCTCAAACTGTATCGTGGAAAACGCGGCGGAGAATGGCATTCATATTCACAGCAGCCATAGGCATACCATCCGATATGCAGAGATTGTGAACCCGGGCCTCGCCGAGGTTGGGGGCCTCACGAACGGCATCTTCGTGCAGAACGCGGAGGGCACCAGAATCGAGGTATGTACGATAACCTCGGACAAGGTGAAGCAGATGAAGTGGGGTATCAATCTTGAAGCGGACGCTCATGACACTGAGATCACCGGGACAACTATCGCTGGCTCCGCGGAGGCGGCTATTCGGGTTGCGGGAGACGTGAGCCCTGTTAGAATTACCAACAACATAATCGATGATGTTGCGTGGGATTGGGGGCCTGCGATATGGCTGACGGGGGGTAACGACGTAAGCGTGATATCCGGCAACCGCATTGATACTGCGATTTGGGGGGTGTCCGTGGGGTCGTCAGTTGATATTGCGATCACCGGAAACAGCATCCAGAATACCGAGCACGGTATTGTTATCTGGGATGGCCACGAAGACTATGTCATCAACTTCAACAGCATCGTCGACAACACTTCGTCTGGCTTAACTAATCTTTCGGGCAAAGAAGTCGACGCCCGCTACAACTGGTGGGGCGATGCGAGCGGACCGTATAACGATCCTGATAACCTTGACGGCAAGGGCAACGCAGTGAGCGCTGATGTTGAGTTTGTGCCCTGGTACTTCCTGGAGGATCCGCGTATTCCTATTACAAGCTATGACGATGTTGATGACACCGCAACCGGGACAGGCACGGCCAGGTTCGGTGCCAGCGAGGGAGTGATTGTCAACCTGAGGACCGTTGAAGAGGCAGAGTTGCCCGCGGAGGGCAAACCTAGGCTTGAGTTCCCACACGGGTTCTTCGCGCTCGACATAGTGGGCGTTACAGTCGGTGGTACGGTCACCGTCTCGATTATGCTCCCGCAGCCTGCTCCTCCAGGCACACAGTATTGGAAATACTACGATGATGCCTGGCATC
>PWVP01000129.1 GCA_003561815.1 Campylobacterota bacterium
CGGCAGCCCGGTCTCCTGCTTGGCCGTCTGTAGAATCTTCAGGCCATCTTCGCCGCTTCCCTGGAAGGTATAGGGGCTGGTGCGGGGCTTAAAGGCGCCGCCACGCAGCATGGTGGCACCGGCGGCTTTGACCGCTTTAGCGGTGGCGATCACATACGCTTCGGTATCCACCGAGCAGGGGCCGGCAATCACACAGCGGTGCCCGCCGCCAATCTTAACCCCCTCTACCTCTACAACGCTATCACTCGGGTGAAACTTGCGTCCGGCGAGCTTATAGGGATCGCTCACCTCCAGCACCTTCTCCACCCCCGAAAGGGTCATCCAGGGCTTACTAAGAAGCTCACTCTTATCACCGATAATACCAACAATCGTCTGCAGCTCACCGCGATCGATGTGGACCGCGCCACCCCACTCCTCGACATGCCGTGCCACCTCATTAATCTGTGCCTCACTCGCACCCGGCTTCATTACCAAAATCATCACAATTTTCCTTACAGTCCTCTAGGTTTTCGGTCAAATGGGGGCGATAATAGCGCAAAAACATTTAGGTTGCCTTGAGTCCGGCTTGAGCGCCCAGCTCGGACCCGCCTACAGAGCCAAACAAAAGTAACGCAAAAGTAACGCACAAGCGGGGTTATACTTCCACCGTGCCCCAAAGATGGGCTCAGGGATTTTCCCTCTCTGTCTTGTCGCGGCCTGCAAGCTACCGGTTCCCCCTGCCTCCTGCTTGCCGCGTCAAGAATAGGGTCTTTATTGCGCCATTGCGCCTATGAAGCCTGGCATGACTTGCAAGCTACCGGTCCCCCTGCCTCCTTCTTGTCATGCCAGGCCTGATAGGCGCCTCACCACTGGCGCACCCGCCTTAGAAGCAGCACCCCCTTTAACAGAAACGACGAACGCTCCGGATCGATCCCCTCAAAGGGCTCAAGATGCGCCCTTAAAAGCGCAGCCGCCTCCTGGGGGGCCTTTTGGCCCAGCAGGTAGTAGGCGCGATCCATCGCCAGCGCCAGCTTAAGCGTGGGGCTCTGAAAATAGCTGGCGTACTCCATCCCCTTTTGGTAGCAGCGATCGATGCTCTCGCGCCCAGAGCCCAGCTTGGCCAGCGCCCGCCCCCAGATCCGGTAGTACTCGCTGATGAGCACCTCTTGTTCACACAGCCCCTGCTCGATCGCCTGCTGCGCCCCCTGGGCGCACTGACCGTACGACCCGGCCTCAAAATACCCCTCCAGCACCGTCAGAAAGTGTGCCGCCCGACGACTGCCAGCGGATTGCTCCATCGCCTTAAGCCGCCCCTCCATCAGCGCCACCGCCTCACGCTGACCCCCCTGGATCAGCGTCCAGACATTCTGAAAGAAGCAGGCCATCTGCCAAAAGGGCAGCTGCGCTTTAGAGGCGATCCGCATCCCTTCGTTGGCCAGCTTGGAGAGCGCCTCCACCCGGCCATCCATGCGGTAGTAGGCCCCCACCACCGCCGCACAGGCGCAGCGGGCGATCGCCTCAGACTCCGCCGCGAGCGTTAGCGCCCGATCGGCCGCCTCATCGGCCTGGATTAGCGCCCCCTTAAGCCAGTACGCCTCCGAGAGGCTCGCCCAGCTGAGCACACCGATATCCATGCCGCCTAGCACCAGTCGGCTTGGATGGTTTTCGCACAGCGATGCCGCCCGCTCAAGCAGCCCAATCGCCTCGCCCAGCTCACCCCCGACCAGCCGGTTGCGCCCACTGGTAAGAAGCACCGCCGCACGGCTACGCGCCCCGTGGGTGCCAAAACGCTCCAGCCGTCTGGCCGACTCATCGGCCACCCACGGATCGCCCCCGACCAGCGAGCTCTGCCAGCGGTTAAAATAGGCGCTAAAGACCCGATCGATCAGCCCCAGATCGGCGGCGCGTTCAGCGGCGCGATCGAGCAGTACCCCCGCCTGGGCGCAGCCTGGCCCTTTGCGGTGCTGAAGCAGCGTCGCCAGCACCAGCTCCAGATCGATGGCCAGCGAGGCTTGATCGGGCTGGGCGGGCAGGTGGCGCAACAGCGCCAGCGCCTTGGCAGCAGCGCGCACCCCACAGGTGACCTCCACACCCCCCCTAATCGCGCCTCTGGCCAGCCCCAGAAGCCGCCCGACCACCTTAAAAAGCGCAGGGCGGATCCGCTCAGGCTCGAGCGCCAGCAGCAGCGCCCGGCGGTAGTAAGGGGAGGTAAACGCCCACCCCTCCAAAGCGGGCTCAATAAGCTCTTTTGGTGCCTGCATCTGGCCCGATGGCCACACCTGCGCCATCTCCTCCCACAGCCGCCTTCGCTTAGGATGGAGCCTCTGTCCAAAGAGCGCCATCAGCCAAAACAGCGAAATCTCCTCTAAAGTGGACGGCTCGGTGTGCGCCCAAAGACCGCGCGCTTGAAGCCACTGGCGCGCCTCCTGGGGATCAGGAAGCGACAAGAAGCGATCCGACTCAAGCCAGATGGTGCGCCGATCGCTGCCAAAGGGGAGCTGCTCTGCGCCTTTAAGCGCCTGACGCAGACGATAAAGCGTCAGGCGTAGATTGTTCCGCGCCGCTTCTGGCTCCAGATCCGACCAGAGGCCGCTGGCAATCTCCGATCGCGCCAGCTTGCCGCCGCAGGCGATCAGCAGCACCAAAAGCGCCTGCGCCTTCTCAAAGCGCAGCTCGATCGGCTCCTTCTGGCACACCAGCGTAAAGACCCCCGTTAAGCTCAGGCGGTAAAGGCGCCGCTTCATCGCTGAGCAATCACCAGAGTCAGCAACAGCAAAAGCAGCACCGCCCACCGATAAGAGGTGCGCATCGCAGGAGTGAGCCGCGCAGCTGCGAAGGGGCAGAGAAAAAAGAGCGTGAGCGTCGCCAACCCAAGGGCCGCTTTGAGCGTCAGCTCCGCCTGATAGAGTCCCGCGCCGCTCAGTAGCAGCACGAGCGCCACCGGCACAAGCACCCGCCGCGCCCGGCGGTAGACCGGCATGAGCGCATCCGCCCCCATCGCCGGACGCAAAATCAGCCGATCGGTGAGGATAAAGCCGGCAAAGATCCAGGCTGCCGCCAGATGGAGCTCAGCCATCATCGCGCCCATCATCGCGCCAGGGATCGTAGTGAAGAAAAGCGGCCTGCTCTTTTAGCCACTGCTGCGCGCGGGGGTAATCGGGCGTCAGCTCGGCCATCAGCGCCCAAAACCGGCTGGAGTGGTTAGGATGAACCAGATGGCCACACTCATGGGCGGCGACATAGCGGGCCACAAAAACCGGCGCCTTCATCAGCCGCCAGCTAAAAGAGAGGTTGCCACGCACGCTACAGCTTCCCCAGCGGGTCTTCGGATCGCGAATCGTGATGCGCCGGTAGCGCACCTGAAGCTGCTGACAGAAGCGATCACACCACTGCGCAAAAAAGAGCTGCGCATGGTGACGATAGAGCGCTTCGGGGCGATCGGTTAGCGCTACCCACTCGCCCAAAAGCGGCAGCTGCCTTAAGCGGGCGTCATAGGCGGCGCGCACCTGCTCAAAGTGCGCACACTGGCGGCGCTGATGGCGCGCAATCCACGCCCGATGGGCCCAAAGCACCTCATCGGCCAAAGCGGGGTTGAGGCCCGCTGGCCAGCAGAGCTCAACACCGCCTTGGGCATCGACACTCAAACGCCACCGCCGCGCACGCGTGCTGATACGAATCCGGGGTTTTTGCATGGCACACTCTAGCACCCTTTGGTTTAGTTTAATGGCCATTAGGCTAAATTCCCACCAGCCAAACCACCGAAAGAGGCACCGTTTGACCCACGAAGAGGCACTGGCCATCCTGGATAAGGATGAGATCAAACCCCGGGAGCTTAAAGCGCTGATAGAGGCGCGCCGTGAGGGGATTGTCACCTTTATGCTGCTGGATATGCGCGAAGAGGCCAAGCACCGTCTGCGCCGCATCAAAGGCACCGATGCGCGGGTGGAGGATATGCTGGATGTCCAGGCGCTTGAGATCCCCGCCGATCGGCCCGTGGTGGTCTACTGCCAGGCTGGCTTCAAGAGTCGTGCACTCCAAAAAGCGCTCAAAAACGGCGGCTTTCACCGCGCCTGCAATCTCGCCTACGGGGTGATGGCCTACCAAGGAGCCTGTGAACATGATTGACACCTCAAAAGCGGTCGACCCCTCCTCGCCGGAGTTTAAAGCGGCCCACAAAAAGACCGAGCAGTTTACCGACAAGGTGGTGCGACGGCTCAAGATCGCCTACAACCCCGAAGAGGAGATTGTCCAGAGTGTCAGCTTCGGCCTGACGCGCAACTACCTCATCTACAAAAAGCGCTACTGCCCCTGCTTCTTCGTCACCGGCGATAAAGAGCAAGATCGCATCTGCCCGTGCAAACCGGCACTCGAGCACGAGATCCCAAACGAGGGCAAGTGCCACTGCGGCATCTTCTGCACCCCCGAGTACGCCACGCAGCAAAAGAGCTGCAACCTGCTTGAGGCGGCGGTTCATCAGCACAGCCGGGGATTGACGAAGGAGGAGTGCGAGATTCTGCTGAAAAAGCCGCAGCTTGACAGCGCTGAACTCGAGGCGCTGATCGAGGCGAGAAAGACGGGGCTGGCCCACTTTCTGATCGTCGATGTGCGCGAACCGATGGAGAATCGACAGGCGCGCATTAAAGGCACCGACTATCTGGTGCCGACCACCCAGTTTTACACCGCGATCGAGTCGCTGATGAGCCAGCGTGCGACGGCGCTGATTCTCTACTGCCATGTGGGCTCGCGCAGCGCCTACTGCCAGCAGATTATGGGGGAGATGGGCTTTAAGCAGGTGGGCAACCTCACCCACGGTATCGTCAGCTTCCGGGGCGAGATGGAGCGCGGTTGAGGCTCGATCAGGCTTTAGCTCAGCAGCACACCCTCAGCCGCAACAAGGCGGCTGAGCTGATCCAAAGCGGCGCGGTGTTTGTCGATTCAAAACGAGTCACCAAGCCCGCCTACCCAGTCGATCCCGACGCGCCTATCACCCTGAGCGGCTCTGTGCCCTATGTGAGCCGAAGCGCCCGGAAGCTAGAGGGGTTTTTAGACCAAAGTGGGCTTGATGTCAGCAAGCGGGCGTGTCTGGATATCGGCAGCTCCACTGGCGGCTTCGTACAGGTACTGCTCCAGAGCGGAGCCGCTTCGGTTACGGCGGTGGATGTGGGGCTCAATCAGCTGCACCCCTCGCTTCGTGACGATCCGCGCATCAAGCTGCACGAGCAGACCGATATCCGAAACTTCCACCCCGGTGAGCGCTTTTCGTTTATCACCTGCGATGTCTCCTTTGTGAGTCTGGAGCACCTGATTGAGCCGATCGATCGCCTCGCCTCCGGCGTGATTGTGCTACTCTTTAAGCCACAGTTTGAGGTGGGCCGTGCGGCCAAGCGGGATCGAAGCGGCGTCGTGCGCGATCGGGCCGCTATCGAAGCGGCGATGGCGCGCTTTGAGGCACGCTGCATCGAGCAGGGGTGGACACTCACCCATAAAGCCCCCGCCTCAATCACCGGCAAATCTGGAAATCAAGAGATCGTTTATGGATACCAACATGTTTAGCCACTGCCAAAACCTAGCGCCCGAGCGCGTCGCCTCACTCGCCTTAGGGGGGTTTGATGGTCTGCATCTAGGCCACCGCGCCCTGATTGAGGCACTCGGCCCCGGTGGTGCGCTACTGGCTATCGAGAACAGCCACATGGATCTCACCCCCGGCTGCGTGCGCAACCGCTTTAGCCCGGTGCCGGTAATTCTGCTCAGCCTCGATCGCGTCTGCAACCTCACCCCGGAGGCGTTTGTCGCCTTTTTAAAGGAGCAGTTTCCCGCCCTTAAACAGCTGGTGGTGGGGTATGACTTTCGCTTCGGGTGTCAGCGAAGCGGCTCGGCAGCGGATCTGGCGC
>PWVP01000062.1 GCA_003561815.1 Campylobacterota bacterium
GAGCTCTTTCTCTACCCCAGCGCACTGCGCCATGGCGTTATCAATCTGATCACCAACGCCCGCGATGCCATCTTGATGCAGCGAAAAGCGCAACAGGGTGCACCCCTAAAGGGGGAGATTCGAATCGAAGTGACCGTTGAAGAGGGGAGCGAGACGGTGCGCATCTGTGATAATGGTGGAGGCTTCTCACCCGAGGCGCTTATGCGCGCCTTTGAGCCCTTCTATAGCACCAAAGCGAGCACGAAGGGGAGTGATCACATCAGTGGAACCGGACTGGGGCTCTATGTCACCAAGCTGATTATCGAGGAGCAGATGGGCGGTGCGATCGCTCTGGAAAACTGCGATCAGGGGGCTTGCGTCCTGCTGACACTGCCCCGCAAGCGGGCGTTTTAGGGGGCGTGGTTTACAATTTGACACCAACGCAAAGGAGTGGCTTTGAGTCAGACCAAAATCCTGCTCGATGAGAGTGAGATCCCAACCCACTGGTACAATGTCGTCGCCGATATGCCCAACCCGCCCGCGCCGGTTCTTGGCCCCAACGGGCAGCCGGTGACCCCCGATCAGCTCGCTGCTATCTTTCCAGAGGCGCTCATTGAGCAGGAGGTCTCCTCTGAGCGCTGGATCGAGATCCCCCAGCCGGTTCGCGAGATCTATAAACTCTGGCGCCCTAGCCCCCTCTTTCGCGCCCACCGTCTTGAAAAGGCGCTGGGCACACCGGCGAAGATCTACTATAAAAACGAAGGGGTCAGCCCCGCCGGATCGCACAAGCCCAACAGCGCCGTCGCCCAAGCCTACTACAACAAAGAGGCGGGCATCACCCGCCTGACCACCGAAACCGGAGCGGGTCAGTGGGGCAGCTCCATCTCACTGGCCGGGCAGATGTTTGAGCTGGAGGTGCGGGTCTTTATGGTCAAGATCAGCTACCACCAGAAACCCTTTCGCCGATCGATGATGCAGACCTGGGGGGCTACCGTCATCCCCAGCCCTTCAGATCAGACCGAAGCGGGACGCCAGATTCTGGCAGCCGATCCCGACTCTAACGGCTCGTTAGGCATCGCCATCAGCGAAGCGGTCGAGGAGGCCGCCGCACGAAAAGATACCAGCTATACACTCGGATCCGTGCTCAATCATGTGCTCTTACACCAGAGCATCATCGGACTGGAGGCCAAAAAGCAGTTTGAGAAGGTTGGCGACTACCCCGATATAATCTTCGCCCCCTGTGGCGGTGGAAGCAACTTCGGCGGGGTGACCTTCCCGTTTCTGGCCGATAAGGCGGCTGGCAAGGCGGTACGACTGGTGGCGGTGGAGCCGGGCAGCTGCCCCACCCTCACCCGTGGGCACTACGCCTACGACTTTGGCGACGCGGTGGGGCTGACGCCGCTGACGAAGATGTACACACTCGGACACGACTTTATGCCGCCGGGTATCCACGCAGGCGGGCTGCGCTATCACGGCGACTCGGCGCTGGTGAGTCAGCTCTACCACGAGAAACTGATCGAGGCGGTGGCGGTCGATCAGCTGCCCACCTTTGAGGCGGGGGTGCTGTTTGCCCAGTGCGAAGGGGTGATCCCGGCACCGGAGTCCAACCACGCCATTCGCGCCTGTATCGATGAGGCGCTACGCTGCAAAGCCTCCGGCGAGCCTAAAACCCTCTTTTTTAACCTCACAGGCCACGGCCACTTCGATATGGCCGCCTACGATCGCTACTTTGCCGGGGAGCTTGATGACTACCCGCTCCCCCAAGAGGCGATCGATCGCGCACTGGCCAATCTGCCTAAGATCTAAAAGCGGCCAACCTACTGCAGGGGATCGCGCTGTGAGGACTCCTCCGGCGCGGGCTCATCGGGCTTGAGCGCCGCCGCGTCGCCAAGCAGAATCGCAATCCAGCGGGTGCGATCGGACTCCTCCAGCGCTAGCTTAACCATCATGGTCAGCGGGATGGAGAGCAGCATCCCCACCGGGCCAAAGACCCACCCCCAAAAGACCAGCGAGATAAAGACCACCAGCGTGGAGAGGTTGAGGTGTTTGCCCAGATAGCGCGGCTCGATCAGGTTGCTGATGCCGACATTGATCGCCGCATACCCTGCAGCCACCAGCGATGCGCCCAGCGGGCCCAGCTGCACCAGCGCCAAAAGCACCGCCGGAATCGCCGCGAGAACCGACCCGATGGTGGGGATAAAGTTGAGCATAAAGGCGAGCACCCCCCAAAGAATCGCAAAATCGACCCCTAAAAGCGTCAGCCATAGCGTCACCAAAAGACCGGTGGCCAGACTCATCAGGGTTTTGATCATCAGGTATTTATTGACCGATCGGGCAAAGTGGCGATACCCCCTTAAGGAGCTCTCTGCATCCATCAGCGCCAGACGCAGCTTGGCTGGAAAGCCGCTGCCCTCCAGTAGCAAAAAGACCAGCACCAGCAAAATCACCACGAAGTTACCCAAAATAGCGGTCACCTCCCCCAGCAGATTGCCCGTCAGCTGCATCACCCGTCCGGCGTCGAGATAGGCCATCATCTGCGTGCGACTCACCTCGATCCCGAGCGCATTGAGCCAGCCAGCCAGCAGCACAATCTCCCCCTCAATCTGCTTGCGATAGCCCGGAAGCGCCTTGGTAAACCCCTCGATCGAGGAGCCCACGAAGATCCCAAAGAGCACCGAGAGCGCCACCACAAAGAGCAAAATCAGCACAATCGCCGCACCGGCGGGCACACGGCGGGCGGTCATGGCCGAAAGAGCCGGCGCGCAGATCATCGCAATAAACGCCGCGAGCAGAAAGGGGACTAAAAGAGCGGCTGCGGCCTTCAAGCCAGCGATAACCACCACAAACGCCGCTGCGCCCAGCAGCCAGTGAAGGGTGCACGGCGGTGCGTTCTCAGGCATAAGGCCCCTTAAGCTCCGCAGCCGAAGAGAGCTCAATCAGCGCTCTGGCAAAGCGATCGGAGTCGTTGGGACAGCGGGCCACCCGGTAGGCTTCAAACCCCATCTTCATCGCCGCCTCGCGGTACTCGATCGCCAGCTCAAAGTCGGTCTCAAGATTATCGATCGTAAAGGCGAGCGGATAGATGAGTACCCGCTTATAGCCCGCCTCCAAAAGCGTCTCAAGCATCTCATCGAGTGAAGGCTCAATCCACTTCATCGGCCCCACCTTCGACTGGTAGGCCAACTCCGTACGGCCGAAGTTTAAGCTAGCCAGTGCCAGCTGCTTTTTTAGGATCGCCACATGGGCTTCGCACTCCTTCTGGTACGGATCGCCGCTATCAATCACGCTCTGGGGCAGGCCGTGGGCTGAGAAGATAAGCGCATAATCTTTAGGGTGTTCGCCCTCAAGCGCCTGCTCGATCTGCTCAACGATGGCGTGATTAAAGGTGGGGTGATCGTAAAACCGCTCTATCAACCGTACGGGCCGATCAAAACCTGCGTGCTTCAAGGCCGCGCCGAAATCCTCGATGGAGGATTGGGTCGTGGTCGAAGAGTACTGGGGGTAGAGGGGTAGCAAGATCAGCTCATCCAGATCGCTTTGTGCAATCTCACGAGCCGCCTCGTCGGCAAAGGGGGGCGTATAGCGCATGGCGATAAAGCAGCGAAAATCGCTGCCCGCTTCGATCTTTTTGGCCAGTTGGCGGGTGTGCGCCAGCAGGGGTGAGCGTCCGCCAATCAGGCGGTAGTTGGACTTAGAGCCCTCCGCGCGGCGCCAGGTGATAAATGCGGCCAGCATCCGGCGCAGCGGCGCAAAAGGGATGCGCAAAATCAACGGATCGTTGAACATGTTTTTTAGAAACAGCGGCACCTCATCCAGGCTGGAGGCGCCCCCCATATTCAGCAGAACGACGCCCCGCTTCACAGGCGGATACCTATCTGCCCCAGTAGCCCGGCTAGCTGCTGGTACGCACTGCTCAGATCGACCGGCTCGCCCGCCTTGATCGCCTCCTCGTGGGCTTTAGCGGTGCTGTTGATTGTCGGCTGACCCAGTAGCCCGGCTGAGGAGCCCGCCAGTTTATGTAGCGCTTTACAGGCCAGTGCGCTATCGGCCTCTTTGGCCGCCTGGGCCAGATGGTCCATCGACTCGACAGCCACCCGCTCAAAGGCGGCGGCAATCAACTCCAGATCGCACCGCTCCAGGCCGGTCTGGTTGGCAACCTCTTCAATATTTATCACTGTTTCCCTCTTTTGCGTAGTCCGCTTTGAGCTTCGCCTCCAGATAACCGTAGACCCCCTCACCTGCACGCAGATACCCCTGCAGCACATAGAGCTCGCGGAAGATGTAGAGCGTGCCCACATAGGGCAGAAACCAGAGTGCGAGCACCTTTAGGTAGTTGGGCCGCACAGGATAGCGCTCCATCAATATGACCGTCTGGTCGTAGCTCAGGTTCATCACCTTATAAAAACCAAACCCGAAGGTCATCAACAGGTTAAGCAGTATACCAAAAAGCAGCTCTGTCTGATAGTGTGCGACCAGATCCATCACCCCTACTCCTCACTAAATTGAAAGCCCGCTGCGCTCAGCTGGGCACGAATCTGCTCCTGGTGCGCCGCCCCCTTGGTCTCCAGCGAGAGAGAGACATAGGCATCACCAAACTCCAGCGATCGCGCGATGCGATCGTAGTCGATATGGACGATATTGGCATTGACCGCGTTGAGCTCTGAGGCCAGGCGCTCCAGGCTGCCGGGCTTATCGATCAGCGTCACCGTCAGGCGCATTTTGCGCTGGGATTTGATGAGCCCCTTTTCGATAATCACCGAGAGCATGGTGACATCGATATTGCCGCCACTGAGCAGCACGCCCACCTTTTTGTGGCTCTCGATGGGGATGCGGTGGTGCATCAGCGCCGCAATCGCCGCTGCGCCCGCCCCCTCCACCACCAGCTTCTGGCGCTCAAGCAGAAAGAGGATCGCATTAGCAATCTCCTCATCGTCCACCTCCACCACATCATCCACATACTTCAGCAGATAGCTCAGCGTCAGCGTGGAGGTGTCGCGCACCGCGATCCCGTCGGCGATCGTACGGACCCCTAAGCTATCCTGCGCGCGACCGCTGAGGTAGGAGTTTCGCATCGCCGGTGCCCCAGCGGCGGTGACGCCGATCACGGTGATATCCGGCTGCAGCGCCTTAGCCGCCATCGCCACACCGCTAATAAGACCGCCGCCGCCCACCGGCACCACCAGCACATCGAGATCGGGTACTGCCTGAAGCATCTCCAGCGCCAAAGTCCCCTGCCCGGCCATCACCCCCTCATCGGCGAAAGGGTGCACCAGCGTCATCGCCCGCTGGGCGGCAAACTCGCACGCATAGGCGTACGCCTCATCGTAGTTGGCCCCGTGCAAGATCACCTCCGCACCCAGCGCCCTGGCGCCACTCACCTTCAAAAGCGGTGTCGCCTCCGGCATCACGATATAGCTGGGCACACCAAAGTAGTCGGCCGAGAAGGCCACCCCCTGGGCGTGGTTACCCGCACTGGCGGCGATCACGCCTTTTTGGCGCACCGACTCTTCCAGCATCGCGATACGGTTAAAAGCGCCGCGAATCTTGAAGCTGCCGGTGTTTTGGAGGTTCTCCTTCTTCAGATAGACATCCAGGCCGCTAAGCTGACTGATATGGGGTCCATAAGCAAAGGGGGTGGGCGCGATCACCGACTCTAAACGCGTTGCGGCCGCCTGCACATCCTCCAGCGCGATCACGCAGTGCCTTTGGGGGCCATGACCCGCCGGTGCTCGATCATCGCGCAGCGGTTTTGTACCGCCCACAGGCCCGCCTTGTGGGCCCGCTCGACTGCGGCGTTATGGACGATGCCTTGCTGCAGCCAGATCGCCTTGACATCGCCGCGCTTGAGTGCTTCATCGAGCAA
>PWVP01000178.1 GCA_003561815.1 Campylobacterota bacterium
AGGCGAAAAAGCCAGCTATAAAGCCCCATCTTATCCGCCGGTTTGGGCAGCCATTTGGCCAGCGGGCTAAGGGGTCTAGCCAGCGCATACCAGCCGTTCGCTTCGGGCACATAGCGGCGATACCCGCCAAAAAGCTCATCGGCGCCGTCACCATTGAGAATCACTTTGAGCGATTTTCGTGCCTCACGGGCCACATACCAGCTCGGAATCGCGGAGCTGTCAAAAAAGGGTTCGCCATAGCCTGAGAGGATGCGATCGATGTCGTTTTTCAGATCGGTGTGAATCGCGATCGTGTGGTGATCGCTGCCGATCTTGCGCGCCGTTTGAGCAGCCAGCGGCGATTCGTCGTAGCTGCCTTTGAAGCTAACGGTAAAGGTTTTTAGCCCCGGTTTGATCTCGGCAGCGTAGTAGCTCACCAGCGAACTGTCGATCCCGCCGCTCAGAAAGGCACCCACCTCCAGATCGCTCGACTCTAAGCGGTTTTTGACGCTGCTTTTTAGCGCTGCCTCTATGGCTTCGATCGCCGCTTCATCGCTCAAAGGTTCGGGCGCATAGAGCGGCGCGGGGTCAAACCAGCGGGTAGTGCGGTGGCTGTGATCGGTGAGGTTGAGATGAAGCACACTTCCGGCGGGTAGCTCGTAAATACCCCGGTAAGCGGTGTGCTCAAAGGGCACAAACCCCAAGCGCAAAAACGCCTCGATCGCTTCGTGGTTTTTTTCGTAAGCACCACTCGCGGCCAGTGCGCCGATCTCGCTGGCAAAAGCAAAACCCTTTTCGAAACTATAATAAAGCGGCTTTTTACCGTAGCGATCGCGTACCAGCAGCAGGGTATTATCCCGCGCATCGTGCAGCGCAAAGGCGAACATGCCATCGAGCTTTTCAAGCATTTTCAGGCCGTGGGCCTCATAAAGAGCCAGCAGGGTTTCGGTATCCGATCGGCTCGCAAAGGGACCATTCAGGCTCTGACGAAGCGTCAGATGGTTGTAGATTTCACCATTAAAAACGATGCTCAGCGGGCCACGGCTCATGGGCTGATGGCCACCGCTGATATCCTGAATGCTCAGGCGGGTATGCAGCAGGGTCAGCCCCGGCAGAACCCTTTCGCCCCGATCGTCGGGGCCTCGGTGGGCGAGCCGCTCTTGCATCGCGGCGGCCCGATCGGGGCTAAAGGGGCCGCTAAAACCGGCAATAGAGCACATCTAGCGTTTGAGCCGATAGATTTTGACCAGCGGACTGGAGAGAACCGGCTCGAAGAGATCCGCATCGTAGTTCTCCAGCGCAAAAAGCTGCACATAGGGGCTATTAAAGGTGCGCTGATCGGCGATGAAAAAGGCGTTTAGGTGCTGCATAAAGATGATGGAGACCTGCCCACCTCGGTTGAGCTGCTGGGGCTGGGTGTGGTAGCGGCCATCGTTTCGGTAGCCTGCCGTGATAAAGTAGCGAATGGGCACCTGCTGTTCGCCCAGGAGAAGATCGCCACTTTGCTTATCGATCGCCATGCCGTTTTGCATCTGGATATACCGCCCATCCTCGCCAGCAAACCGACTATGGGCGAAGAAGGATTGCGGTCCGTGGCGTCCGGTCATCAGATCGAGATTGCTAAAGAGCTCGACGGTTTGATAGATATCGGCCATCCGGTAGGGCAGATAGAGGTAGATATCACGGGTGGGCTCCGGGGGGCGAAATGAGGCTTGGCCGATCGCTTCGATAAAGCGGTTGCTATCGCTAAAGCCGTAATCCTCCATCATCTGAGCGACGATGGAGCCGCCACGCCGCTCGCCCTCTCTACGCGCCTTGAAATCCCTCTCGGTGTACTCCACCGCCAGACGGGCCATATTGGCTGCCGCCAGGTGGTTAGGGGTACTCAGTGCGAAACTCACGGGGAAATTGTCCGCCCCAGCGTGCTTGCCGCCGTCGATGAGGACTTTGGATTTGGTGTAGTAGCGGATGGGGTAGCCATAATCCCACCAGGTGAGGGTGTAGTCATGGCGAGGGGTGATTTGCTTTTTAAGATCTTCGAGTGCGTTCACCTCGTGGCTGTTAAAGACGGTGGGGACTTGATAGTGCCAGATGTGGTGGATATTGGGCGCGAGAACCGCGGCGCCTGCTAGCGCAACCAACCCGATGCGGATCTTCGGATCGCCGATTTTGGAGCCGACCCAGAAGATGAGATAAAAAAGCCCGAGTGCCAGAACCGGTACGGCGTAGATGGTAAAGCGCAGACCCGCAGGGGGGATTAGGCCCGGTACGCCATAGGCGAGAAAGCCCAGCCCCACAAAGGGTAGTGATAGCAGCATCACGGGGTGGCGGGCCATGAGCATCGCGGTGCCCACGCACGCTAGCAGAAAGCTCACCCAGTGGCCACTGATGCGTCCGGCGAAGACATCAAAGGGGATCGCCCCCGCTTCGCGCACGGTCTGGACCACATGGAAAAACTGCAGCTGAGCGGTGTCCACCTCGACCTCAGGGCGGAAGACATAGGCATTGAGCTGGCTGATGATGGGATGAAGCGCGCCGGAGTAGGCCAGCACCGCCACCGCCAGAGCGACAAAGATCCAGATAAAGCGATCCGCCTTCTCGCGCAGCAGCATGAAAAAAGCGAGTGCCGCAAGCGAGAG
This sequence comes from Campylobacterota bacterium, assembly GCA_003561815.1. Lineage (GTDB taxonomy): Bacteria > Campylobacterota > Campylobacteria > Campylobacterales > SZUA-545 > CSSED11-302. The sequence goes on from PWVP01000178.1 coordinate 2,619, forward strand.
CGAGAGGTTGAGCCAGATGGGGATCGCCGCCGTGGCGAGCAGTGCAAAGCCGAAGAGTTTGTAGTTAAAGTGGTTTTTGCGATCGAAGATCAGCGTGTAGAGCAGCAGCATAAAGGCCAGTGCGAAGTGAAGCGAGTAGCCGCCTGGGTAGTACCAGAGGCTGGCGATAGTGGCAAACGAGACGGCGATAAGGTAGCGGTTTTCGTGCTGGCGCACCCCCCAGATAAGCGCCCAGAGTGCCAGCAGCGGCAGGGTGATCTGAAGCAGATCGTCATCGTAGTAGCCGGTCATGGTGCGGTTGTAATAGCTCCAAGCGATGGTGGCCAAAGCCCCCGCGCCAAAGCCCATCCAGGTGTGACCCAACGCACGGCCGATCAGAACGATGGGGATGGCGATCAGCGGCCCGAAAACGGTGGGCATATAGAGGATCAATGTCTCGAAGCTGATAAAGGGAAACGCTTTAGCCAAAAACGCTGTGATCACCGGAACGGATCGGTTGACGGGGCTGAGCTCATCGACAAACTCGGGATTTTCGAGAATATCCCGCGCCCCTTCGGCCCAGAAGTAGCCGTCGTTGGTGTTGATCATGAGCTGATCGTTGTGGTGAAACTCCGCCGCATCGCTAAACTGATAGACCCAGATGAGGCGCAAAGCGATGCCAAAGAGGATGGCTAAAGCCATCAAAAGTGCGGTGGTTTTGAGGGAGGGGGTATCTTTAGGGATACTCAGAAGGTTTTGTATCTTTTTCATAGGCCGTTTCCTTTTAGACTCTTTTTTGGAAAAAGTCTCTTATTTGGGATTTGGTGATTTTTTCTTTGGGCTCTAAATAGCTGATATCATCATCTTCGATATCGTCTATATAAAGAAGCGCTGTGACAAAAAGTTTGTAGGTCATACCTTCGATGATGTTTTCACTCAGTCTAAAGATTTCTCTTAAACCCAGCCTCTCTTTAGCCAGAAAGTAGAGGTCATAATAGTCGCGATACTTTGCCCCAAGGAAGAGGACATGGGCTTTCATGGCGGCTATCTGTTCTACAGAGGCTAGATTCAATCTGTTTATCTTTGGCGGGGTGAGGAATTTCCATTTAGAGTTAAAAAAAGTTACTTTGGTTCCGTTGATGATGAGATCGATCTGCTCATCTGTTTGGTTGATAACCTCTTTTTTTTGAAAAGTTTTAATGTATTTTAGGATCTTTTCTTTTGAAAAGCTGTCGTCGTAGGTAAAAAAGTCAAGATCTTCGCTTTTTCGGTGGCAAAGATGCAGCGTCAGGGCGCTCCCCCCGACCAAGACATACTTCTCGATAAAAGGACACCCCTCTATCATGCTCTCCAGCAGGGTGCGGGTTTTAGGAAGCAAGCAGTCTAAGTTTTTCAAATCTTGCATTTTTTTGATCTTTAAAATAGTCACTCTCGACATCCATGCCAAAAAAAACCCGTGCTAGCATGAGATTTGTTTTGATAAAACTCTTGTCGGTTTTCATCTTTTCTTCCCAGACCTTCTTAACGGGCTCTTTTCCAAAAAGCACTAAACAGAGTTTTACATCATCAAAGTCGGCGTATTTTAAAGCATATTCAATAATTAAACGATCCCCGGCCTCATCATAGGTTAGCTCTTCACTATAGCTCCAGAAAAACCCTTTTTCTTTGAGCTTTGAGAACAGGGCGGTTTTTTGTGTCCGCAAAGAGGAGTCTTCATGGACATCTTTTGGCATGGCCGACCTCCTGTGTAGATATTCGATCTTACCCGTTTAGCTCTTTGGCAAACTGTAAAGCAATGTTTTTGAGATCAAAATCCGCCGCCCTCTGGCGGGCTTTAGTCCGGTAGCTCTCCAGCGGAGCGCGGGCTAGCGCATCGGCAAAGGCCGCTTCATCGTTGACGGCCACCAGCACGCCAAAGGCGGCGGCTTCCCAGCCCGATTTTAGATGCTCATCGGGCGGTGTGTCTGGTGCCAGGATCTCCCGCGGGCCGCTAGGGCAGTCGGTGGAGATGATGGGCAAGCCGCAGGCGAGGGCTTCGAGCAGGACATTAGGAAACCCCTCATGGCGGGAGGCGAAGAGGAACACATCGGCGCGGGCGAGGGTGCGATACGGGTTGGGATCGAAGCCTTTGAGGCGGACGCGATCGGCCAGATCGAGCTGGTCGATGAGCTTTTGTAGATCGTTTTGGAGCGGGCCGGTGCCGATGATCAGCAGTGCGCCATTTTCGGGCGCGGCGGCTTTAAAAGCGCGGATGAGCAGCGCGTGGTTTTTGCCGCTATCCAGACGGCCCACGGTGACAAAGAGCGGACGATGGGGCGGCAGCTCGATCGGTGCGGCTTTTTGTGAGTCGATCGCTTGTAGGTCGATGGGGTTGTGGATGACGGTGATGGGCTTAGTGATACCAAAGTTTCGGGCCAGATCGTGGGCGTTGCCGTGGCTATTGGCACTGATGTGATCGGCGAGTGGGTAGAGGCGGCGGATTAAAAAGCGCATGATGGCCGACTGAATGTCGCCGTAGCCGTACTGAAGCGAGGGCATGGTGCGTTCAGATAACACCACACGCGCGGGGTTGCCGAATTTTTTGGAGAGGGCGTTGATGAGGTTGGGGCGGTTCATCAGCGAGAGACTGGTGCTAAAGCCGTGGCGTTTGCACAGCCGGGCGTAACGCCAGGCCAGCAGCAGGAGTTTGAGCAGCTTGAAAAGCCCCGCTTCATCGGGCCGCGATCGCTCTAGATAGAGGATTTTTTGACCGGCGGGCAAGTCATAATCGATACGATCGTTCATCAGCACCAGCGTGATATCGAAGCGATCGGCCAGTTCCCGGCAGAGCAGAGCGGCCACCCGTTCGGCCCCGCCGCCGCTAAGGGAGTAGAGAAAGATGGCGAGTTTGGGAAGCCTATCCATCCGCCAAGGCTTTTAAGAGGGCTTTGCAGCGGGCTTTCCAGGTGTAGTTTTTTAAGAAGTCGCTTAGGGCCGAATCTGCCAGCTTGGTTCTGAGGGTGGGGTCGCCTCTAAGGCGACCTAGAGCCTGAGCCCAAGCATCTACAGAGTCTGCTGCACACAGGAGCGCATTTTCTTCATGTTTAAGAACCTCGCGAAGCACAGCTAGATCGGAAGCGATAATCGCTTTACGGGCTGCCATGTATTCAAAAAGTTTAAGGGGGGATGTCCAGCTGCCAATATCACTTCGCCCTTCTTCGGGCCGAACAGAAGGCTGGTTGGGTAAAAGCGCCACATC
>PWVP01000174.1 GCA_003561815.1 Campylobacterota bacterium
CAGGTGCTCCTGGTAGGTGCGGGTAAAGGTGTGGGTCCCATCCCGGTTGCGAACAAAGTAGAGATAGTCGCTCTTGGCCGGATGGATGGCGGCATGGATCGCCTGCGGGCTCACCACGCAGACCGGATAGGGGGGCAGACCGCCATAGCGGTAGGTGTTATAAGGGCTCGTGTCCTCCCGTATGCGGCGGGGGGTAATCCGTTCACGGGAGTAGTAGCCGTAGTTGAGTGTCCCATCCATCTGAAGCCGCATCCGCCGCTCCAGCCGATTGACAATCACCGAAGCAACCAGCGGCATCTCCGCATGGTTGGCCGCCTCCTTCTCGATCACAGAGGCTTTTGTAAGATACTCAAACCACTGTTTCGTTTCGTAACGCCCCAGCAGGGCAGTTGCCAATCTTTCGTGGGCACTCTCGGCACGACTGAGTAGAATCGTAATCAGTGTTGTTTCGTCAATTCCCATCGGTATCCGATAGGTTTCGGGTACGAGATACCCCTCTTTAAGCGGTGTGCGCGCGAAGTAGAGCTGATGCAAAAGCGCCGCATCCAGCTTTAGCTGCTCTGCCAAAGCGTCCAGAATCATCACCGTGGTCTCGCCGGGAACAAAGCGGATCGTCTCCAGGGCGGGCTTGCCCTCGATCAGCGCGCGATAGAGATCCAGCCGTGCGACACTCTCGCCACCGAGATCGATCCAGCCGTGCTTGGGGGTCCCCATCAGGCGCAGAAACCAGACATCCAGCCGCCCCACATCAAGCCCCTCTTCCTTTAGCTTCGCTATAATGCCGTAAATGGAGCCAGAGGGGATCTGTACGATCTGCTCGTGACTTAAGCGGGAGGAGAAGTGATAAGAGAGGAGAAGCGTGATCACTAAAATCATCTCCGCCAGCATCAAGACGGCGGTTAGTATTGTCTTTTTCTTCATTCTTGTCCTGGCTTTTCTGATTCTCCTGCTATTTTCAGGCCTGAGCTTTGAGAGGGTGTCTATCGGCGGTGTTGAGCTGGAGAAACTTTACCTCAAAATCGATAAAAGAGCGATCATCCAAGCCGAGAGTCTGACCCTGCACGGTGGCGACACCCAGGCACCTGATGAGCTCTCCCCCACACGCCTTCGTCAGGGGTTTTTAGCCCTCTATCTGATAGAGGAGCTGACGATCGATCAGATCCAGACACCCCAGGGCAAAATGCGCCTAAGCTACCGTGATGGTGTGCTGGATCTAGAGCACGAACGGCTCGAACTTCAGGCGCGCATAGGGTGGATGGAGCCCACTGTGGCGCTGGAGATCGAGCAGCTCACCCTCCCTGAACACGAGGCCCATGCCAGCGGGCGGGGGTTTATCGACCCACTGCGCGGACGCTTCTGGTTTGATGGTGAGCTCAAAAGCCCGCATCTGGAAGGCAGCTTCAACCTCCAGGGCGATCGCCAAAAGGTCGAGCTGGCCATCAACCGCAGCGCCTTTGCGCTGGGTGAGATCGAAGGGGGCTTTAGCGGCACCGGCCACTACGACATAGGCTTGCAGGAGTGGGCGTTAAGTGGTGATCTGCAGGCTCTGGCTATCCGTGGTCGGCTAGAGGCCTCAGGGGATATGCGCCGTGGGGTGTTTGAGCTTCTGGATGCGAACAGTAAAGACCTTGGCCCGCTTGCTGCGTTTCTGCCCGTACCCGATGAGTACCGCCCCTGGATCCATGGTCTGGTGCTGGCCGATCACTACGAGGCGGATCGCTTCATGATAGCGATTGACTTTGAGACGCTTGAGCCGGAGTATGAGAAGATTGCCCTAAAGGGGTTTGCTCTGGATGGTTCGGTGCGCTTTCATGAAGCACTCGATCCCGCCCTCATCGATCGCTTCGAGGTGACAATCGATGAGGACACCCTAAGAATCCAGACCCGTGGCGCCGAGTACGGGGGCCAGGGTGCCTGCGCGGATCTAAACATCTTCCATCTGACCAGCAACCAGCGGCGCTATATGGAGCTCACCATCGAAAGCGACACCCTTTTAGACGAGTCGATCGCCTCACTGCTACGCGCCTACGGTCTGGAGATGCCTATCCGGCAGAGCTGGGGCGAAAACCACACCGATCTGGTTTTAAGGATGGATCTCTCCGAGACAACCGATCTGATCCCCACCGTCCAGACCCGTACCGATGCGCGCAATCTGCAGGCGCTGCTCTATGGTATGCCGCTCACACTCAGCGATCTGAGTGTTAAAAGCCATGACGGTGTGGTGACACTGGAGCATGCGCGCCTTTATGAGTCGGGGGTGGCCACCATAGAGGCCAAAGGCTGGATCGATCCGGGCCAGGAGCAGCTGCAACTCAGTGCGCTGGTGGAGTCTTTGCAGCTGCTTGAGGGGTTGGGGGTGGATATGCACGATCTGCCCCTGACACTCAAGGGGAACTGGAGCGAGCAGGCGACCATCTTAGAGATCCCCGAATTGCGCACCCACTATCGCACCCACGGCGATACACACCATATACGAATCGCCGATCTGCACCGGCTACGCCCACACACTCCACTAATGGAGCTTTTTAACCTTCAAGGCGGGCAGCTGGAGCTGAGTTTCGAGGGGGGGTACTGGCGGGGACGCTTTGACTACGAGACCGACCACCCGCTGCTCTATCGAAACGGCGCCCCCATTCTCTCAGGAAGCGGTCAGTTTGAGCAGGATGAGGATGGCTTCTGGTTCTCGACTCTCGATGGCGATCTCTCCCTCTGGCAAAACGCCGATCTACTGCGTGCCCGGCTCAATGGGGTCGGTATCGACGCCAAGGCCCTTGAGGCCTTCTACGAGGAGAACAAAGAGCGCTTCGGGCGACTCGATAGCGCCCTTCAGGCCCGCCAAGGCGATCGCCAAAGCCCCAACCGCCTTTTTGTATCGGGCAGCAACAACAAACTCATCTATGGCGATCGCCGCATCGGAACCGACTGGTTCTCCCTCTTTATGGAGGGAGAGCAGATCGAGGCACAGCTGCGCGAGGGGGGATCGGTGCTGATGGTTAGCCGCAAAAAGAGCGATGTGATCCTGCGCGGTGAGCGGCTAGGACCGCGCTGGATCAATGAAGCGGCGGATATGCGGATGCGGCGTGGCAGCTGGGATATTAGTGCCCACGCCAACCTCAACACCGCCGATCTCTACGGGGTGATTCGCCTTCGAAACGCCTCCTTTGGTCAGGCGCGTTTCGTGAGTAACCTGATCGCGCTCGTGAACACCCTACCGGCACTGGTGCAGTTTCGTGCACCGGGCTTTAGTGCCGATGGTTTCGAGATTGAGCGCGGCGTGATTGAGTTCTATCAGGCCGATGAGATGATCTTCTTTAATGCCATTCGACTGATCGGTGCCAACACCGACATCATTGGGCAGGGCAGCATCGACCTGGCCACCTCAAAGGTGGATTTTACCTTCAGTGTCCACACCGTGAAGGCGGCCAGTCGCATTATCGGAAGCATCCCGATTATCGGCTATATCCTGCTGGGTGACGATCGGGCCATTAGCACCGTCTTGCGGGTGGGGGGAACACTGGATAAGCCGACTGCCCGCAGCGAAGCGCTTAAAGATACCGCCTTTTACCCCCTGGCGGTTATCGGGCGCACCTTGACGCTCCCTTTTAAGCTCTTTGAGTCCGATCCCGAGCCGATCGACTAGCGCCTACTCGTGGCGAAGCACCTCTAGAGCATCCACCTCGCTCGCCTTTTTGGCCGGGTACCAGGAGGAGAGAAGCACGATCGTAAAGGCCCCCACGATAATTCCGCTTAGATCCACCCACGAGAGCTCCAGCGGCAGGCGGCTCATGCCGTAAACATCCGCCGGCAGCGAGACAATATCAAAACTGGAGAGAATCCAGAGCCCCAAAGCGCCCAGAAGCAGGCCCAGTACGATCCCCGCACTGCCCACAATCGAGCCGATCCAGAAGAAGATGCGGCGCACCTCGCTGCGGCTGGCCCCCATGGAGAGGAGCAGTGCGATCTCTTTGCGGCGATTGAGCACCGTCATCAGAAGTGAAGAGATGATATTCAGCGATGCGGTGAGGATAATCAACATCAACACCAAAAAGAGCGCGCGCTTCTCTAGCTCTAAAGCGGCAAAGAAGTTGACATTCTGCTCCCACCACCCCACCGCCGAGTGCTCGGCGCCGATGAGCTGACGAATCCCCTCAATATCACGCATCGGATCGGGGCTGCTGATGTGGATACCGTGATAGCGATCCTCCTCAAGCGCCAAAACGGCACGCAGATCCTCCATGCGGGTGTAGAGGTAGGCCTTATCGTACGCAACCAGCCCCGAGTGGAAGGTGTCTGAGATCACAAACCGCTTCATCACAGGTGTCATCGCCAGCCCCACCGGCTGCGCGCGGGTAAAGACCAGCAGCAGCCGATCGCCCTGCTCCAGACCAAACTGATCATAAAGCCCCTGCCCGACCATCACCCCAAAGGGATCATACGGCTCCCCGCTATGGGCGCGATCGACCACCTCGTTGATCGCCCGCTCCTTTTCAAAGTCCACCCCAAAGACCATGTTGCCCTCCATCAAGGAGCCTTGACGGCTGATGGCCTGTGCACGCAGAAAGGGGCTAAAGATGTAGTCGGGAAACTGCGCCTGAAGGCGCTCCAAAAGGGCCGCATCAAGGGTCTGCTCAAAACGGGGCATCACGGTGATGGGGTAGTTCATCACAAAGAGTTTGGCGCGAAACTCCCGGTCAAAACCGTTCATGATTGCCATGGCGACAATCAACACCATCACCCCGATCGCCACCCCCAAAAAGGCGAGAATCGCGGTGATGGAGATAAAGGGCTGGCTAGGGTCAAAGCGCAGATAGCGCCGGATCACAAACCCGACAACCCCTTTTTGGGCCAAGGGTTACGCCTTTGCGAAAGCGCCCCGTTTGGGGCCGGATTTGCCACAGCACTGCTTATATTTTTTGCCGCTGCCGCAGGGGCAGGGATCGTTTCGGGGGATCTTCTTCTCGCCTGCAGGGGTTGTACCCACCGAGCTGGCGCCAGAGGTGCTTGAAGCGGCGTGTACCATCTGCATATCCGACTGACTCTGCTGCAGGTTCTCCTTAAAGCGGCTCACCGCCGCCTCCTGCTCCGCCTCCATGCGCAGTCGCAAGCTGTGCAGCGTCCGAACGGTGCTGGTTTTGAGCCGGACGGTCATCTCCTTAAAGAGCATAAAGCTCTCTTTTTTATACTCCACCAGAGGGTCACGCTGGTTGTAGCCGCGCAGACCGATACCGGTTTTGAGGATGTCCATCTGGTAGAGGTGCTCGCGCCACAGCTCATCGAGCAGCTGGAGATAGACAATCCGCTCGATTTCGCCGCGCTGCTCGGGCTGAAGTGCGCCCATCTTCTCCTCGTAGCTGCTTTTGAGCGTCTCTATAAGCACCTCTCGAATCTGCAGCGCATCCCGATCGGCCACCTGTGATGGATCGAGCTCCAGGCGCGTCTCCTCTTTTAGCTTCTCAAGAAGCTTTTCAAGGTTATACTCCTCGCTGGGCAGCCCCTCAAGGATACCGCACTCCTCAAGCAGAAGATCCAGATAGATTTCGCGGTTCTCTTCGATCTTATCAGCGATTGAGAAGTCCTCTCGCAGCAGGTTTCGTCTAAAGCTGTAGATCTGTTTTCGCTGGGCGTTGGCCACATCGTCATACTCCAGAACATGCTTTCGCGACTCGAAGTGGAGCGACTCCACCTTTTTCTGCGCCTTCTCCACCGCGCGGGTGACCATCCCTGACTCGATATACTCCCCGTGGTCAACCCCCATGCGGGTCATGATCGCTGTGATGCGATCGCTTGCGAAGATTCGGG
>PWVP01000057.1 GCA_003561815.1 Campylobacterota bacterium
CAGAACCAACCGGGCTTAGCATGGCCAAGGTCTCGGCTGCGAGATATCGGAGCAACGGCTTTCAAGGCACTCCGCTCGTTAGTCAGGGACAAGCTCCCCGCTTTAGCGGGGAGTAGTTGACATCAGAAGTATAACCCATCTACTCAATCTTGTCAAGTATAGAAAGGGGGATGGCGCATTCCTCTCCCCGCTAAAGCGGGAAGTATCCTGCGCCTGATTTTATGAAACATATTCTAGGTAACGAAATAGTGATCCGGTTGTCGTTATACGATGACAGTGACTTGCCCTACGACCCCGCGAATCTGTCTTTTCGCGTGAGCGTAAACGGCGGGGCCGAGACGGTTTATGAGTACGGGACCGACGCTGAGGTCGAGCGCGAAGAAGAGGGCATCTACGAGCTGATATTGCTGGCTGACCAGCCGGGCAAATGGAGATGGCGCGCCGAGATAACCGGCACAATTTCACTGGCGGTTGAGGGCGCATACGAGGTGGCACGATCTGTTTTCAGCCTGTAGGGCGCACAATTGCTTGATTATAGCGATGTGATATGCTATACTGGTTTGCAAAATAGGCTCGCCTCGCTGGCCCACCTAACACTATATATACCGCCCCGGGGGTGCAAATGGGCAAAAAGACGGGCAAGATTCGCAGAATTTTGAATCATGTCGCTAAGGAAGCTTTGATACGGCGACAAAAGGCCCCCCCGCAAACCCGATGGGACCAGGTTGATGACACTCCCTCGCGTCAGCGAAAAGGAGAAAAACGCGATGCCAACAAGTGATGAACTGCGATTTTCTTGCAATGTTGCGACCGAGATAAGGTCGCAGACATGGGACGGGCGCGAATGGTTGGTTGCTCCCGTCGTGGCGATCAAGTCCGGGGTGCTCAACCAGGAACTCGTGCCGGATGACGAGGTTCTGAAGTTCCCCGGCAGTTGGAACGGGCGGCCCATCGTGGTCTACCACCCTAAGGACGCCACCGGGCGTCCCGTTAGTGCAAACTCCCCTGAAGTTCTCCAGAAACAACGTATCGGTTATTTGTTCAACGTCCGCGCCCAAAAGAACGGCTCTGCTAGGTTAGTCGGCGAGATGTGGGTTGACAAAATCCGGGCCAAAGAGCTTGGAGGCGCGGCCGCTGTGGTTCTGGACCGCCTGCAACGCAACGACCCGCTTGAGGTGTCCACCGCATACTTGCGTGATGTGGTGGAGACGGAGGGCGAGCATAACGGGGAACAGTTCTACACCATTGCCCGCAACATCAAACCGGATCACCTAGCGGCGCTCCCGGACGAGGTCGGTGCGTGCAGTTGGGCCGATGGGTGCGGGGCACCGCGGGTCAACGCTGACGTGGGGCCGATGGCGGTGCTGGTCTGTAACGTCCGGTCCTCGGCACGGACCCCGAGCTACGAGGGAACCACCTCGGGCGAGTGGTCACGCCCTACACTTGCCGACTTTGGTTTTGACGCCGGTAGCGTTGATGACCTGAGCCGGTCCGAGCGTAGCCAGGTAGCATCGATAAGTCTTTTGGGTGACCCTGGGGCCGACAATTTTGGGGATATGACGTTTTTCCCCGTGGTCGAGCCGCGGACGAAAAAGTTGAGCGAGAGGGCACTACGTGCCGTGATAGGAGGGCGCGGGGCACAGGCCGACATTCCCAAGCAGGCCAAAGAGTCGGCACGGAGGAAAGCATACGACCTTCTGAACAAGGAGTTTGACGCTGATCTGGAGTATGAGCCGTTGGGTAACCAGGATGAGGGAGGAAACAAGATGAATGCGATCGAGAGGATTTTGGCTGATGGTCGCCTGTCCTTTAACGAGGAACAGTTGGCGGAGATGGGCGAGTCCGAGCTGGAAGCCATCGTGATGGTTCTGTCTGAGCTGCCGGAGCCTGACGAGGTTGAGGACGAAGGCTCGGAACCCGAACCCGCCGCGAACCAGGACTCGGACGAAGGCCAGGATGCCCGGCCCGAGCAGGAGGACGAGCAAAGTCAGGACGTCTCCTTGTCGGTTGGTCTGGCGCAGAACATGGAGCGTATCGAAGAGTTTATGGACGCCGTGGAAGAGTTCGGTGGCGTTGAGGCTCTGCGGGACACTGTGCAGGGATACGTGCACGAACGCAGCGAGCGCCGCGAAGAGGCGATCGGGCAGCTAGTGTCCAACGAGGGATGCACCTTTTCCCGCGAGGAGCTTGAGGACATGACTGAGCCGCAACTGGCTCAACTGGCCCGGATGCTCGAGCAGGTGGACTACTCCGGTATGGGCACAGTGGCGAATAACGTGGATGGCGAGCAAGAGCTGGCCATGCCCGAAGTCGCTTTTGACTAGTAGCATTAGGCTATAGAGGAGGATAAACATGGCCGCTGAAGGGTATCGAAGAATTACCATCAAGGCAGCCAGTCCGTTCGGTCCTATTCAGGAAGAGGGTCTGGCCGCAGCAACCATCACGCCTGGGGAGCTGCTCGAAATTGACTCTAACGGCAACCTGATTCCGCACGACGACGAAGATGAGGCCGTGCAGGGGAAACTGGTTGCGCTGGAGACGATTCACGCAGACGCACAGGGCACCGAGCAGATCGACGCTACGTACGGCTCGGGGGACCTGGTCTACTACACTATCGGGCAGTCGGGTGACGTGTTCTACATGTGGCTCGAGGGTTCCGAGAATGTGGGCGAAGGCGACTTCCTGGCGAGTGGTGGGTCCGGAAACTTGCACGAGATCACGCCCGGGACGGACACCGAGGTCGGGGCCGTGGTAGCTGTGGCAGCCGAGGACCTTGATCTGACTGCTCAGGCCGCTCGAGCGCGAATCAAGGCCCGGATTATCTAGTCCTGAACTGGACTGGAAAGGAATGAGAAATATGAACACTCAAATTGTGCAAGGGTTTGACGCACAGGTCGAGCTGATCAGTAACACGTACCGGCCCAGGTTCCGGGCCAACGCTCGGCCCAACGAACCCGCTATCAACAGTATCCTGTTGCGACGGGAATGGGAAGGGCTTGACACTGCGGTGGTCGAGTCCTATCGGATTCGGCTGAACGCCGTAGCCGACGTTATGGCCGCCGGCCTCACATCGAACACGACCCTGGCAGAGATGCTGAACTCGTGGCGCGTGAGCAGTGAGCGCGGACGCCCGGACGTCACAATGGACGGGCGCAGTCGTGTTGACCGCGATCGCACGGACCGAAAAACATTCTCGGTCCCCATCCCCATTATCAGCACTCAGTACGAGTTCAACATGCGCGAGCTGATGGCGGCCCGGGCGGTTGGTGCTGATCTGGAGACGGCCGAGGCCGTAGAGGCTGGCCAGGCGATCGCTGAGGAGCAGGAACGGATTCTGTTCGACGGAAACGACGACGTTGTGGTCCAGGGTGCCCGGATTTACGGTTTTACGAACCATCCGGACCGGCTGACCGATACCGCTACCAACTTCGGCGGCGGTGACTTCGGGACCGAGAACAATGGGTTTGACTCGATTGTCGGCGCGGTAGCAGAGATGGCTGACGATCGATATTTCGGACCGTTCAACGTCTATATTGCCAACACGCAATATCACGAACTGTTGGAGTATCAGACGGACGGTTCCGGGGATATCCAGATCGAGCGAATCTTGCGCCTGCCGCAGATCAGCTCCATCAAGCCCAGTGACATGATGGACGATGGCGAGCTGGTAATGGTACAGATGGCCAGACAGGTGCTGGACCTCCGCGTCGCACTGAGCCTGCAGAACCGCCAGTGGGACCATCCGGACGGCTCGGCCGTGTTTATGAAGGCGATGCTGTCACAGGTTCCTCGGCTCAAGCCGGACTACAGAGGGAACCTGGGTATCTGTCATATGACCGGTTGCTAGTGAAGGGGGTTTCTAATGCCCACCTATAAGGTCCGCGTTAAGCCCAACCGAACATACGGAGCAAAGAAAAGCTATAAAGCGGGTGACGAGCTGGTCGTCACCGAGGATGAGGTTCGGGCGTTTGGCGATAAGCTCGAGGTAATAGAGACGCTGGACGCCTCTGAGTCGCCAGCGCCCGAACCCGTACCAGAACCCGCTCCGAAGTCCGAGGCCGAGGCCCAGGTCGACAAAATTGTCCAGGCGGTAAAGGCCGCGCTGGGCAAACACACTGCCGACCAGGTTGAGCTTGAGGACGTCCAGGATCTGCAGGAACGTATGAAACGCGGTGATGTGCCGAAGGTGGACGAGGTGGTCGGTCCTGCTACCACGCGGAAGTTGGTAGAGCGTGGGATGGATGACCCGATCGTCCTCTACTACGCCAGCGATGGGGACATCACAGCGATTCCTGGGGTAGGGATCGGTATGTTGCGGCGGCTGCGCAAAGTCTACGGGAAAGCAGGTGACTAATGGCTGTACTTGACGCAGGCTTGGTCGAGGATTTTCCCAACCTGGATGCCGACGCTCTACGGGAGGTGACGGAGACAGCTCTCGAAAACGAGCAGCTGAACAACTTCCTCAATATGGCGTACTACCATACCCGGGTGCTGGAAGGAAAGCTGGGCGCTTGTGGGGGACGTGGTCAGGAGGAGCTGATCGTCAAGTTTCTGGCGGCCCACTTCCTGACGACCCGAGAACAACAGCCAATGAGCGAGTCGTCCGGGGAGTGGTCCGTGCGGTACCGTGGGCATATCCGCGGTGCCGGACTGGAGTCCAGTCTGTACGGACAGCAGGCTATCGTGCTGGACTGTAGCAGAACGCTGGCTAACCAGGTGACCGGTTTGCAAAAGGCGACCCTCGAGTCCGTGACGTACTATGACATCCACAAACCGCCTAGAAAGGCGGTGCTGTGACGGACCCGCACTTCGCACGGACGCTCATTCACACCATTGACGTGGCGAGTCCGGAGACGGAGCGGGACGGTGGGGAGCTGATCACCAGTTACGGTGACACTGTCGCGGTCCAGGCCCGGTTCGTGCCGTTCACGGAGCGGTGGTCGTCACGCCGGAACTCTTGGGACATCAAGCGACAGCACCGACTGCTGTTACGGTCCGATGCGGACGTGAGTGTACGGGACCAAGTCACCAACATACGCATCACGTCCTCGGGCATCGTAATCGACGCCGGTCCGTTCACCGTTACCCAGGTCCTGGCTATGGGTGACGGTAAAGGGCTGCACCATCTGGAGGCAGAGATGGAGAGGTCCGGGTAATGCTTTTCGAGCATAAAATTTCCGGCATCAAGGAACTCCAGGGCAACCTGCGTCGGATGGCGATGAAGCTTGGCGGCGCGGTGCGTGCTGAGATCGCGTTAGAGGGGGCTAGTGTAATCGCCCAGGAAACGCGCAGGAAGATCACGGAATGGGACCTCATAGAGAGCGGTAGACTGCTTGGTAGCGTCAATGAGTACAAGGTCAACCAGTGGACCGCGGGCGTCGAGGTGACCACCGAGTATGCCGCGACTCACGAGTATGGTCTCTACCGCCAACCTATCACCGAACGTCAGAGAAGGTTCTTCTGGGCGATGTATGCCCAGGAGGGTGACGAGAAATGGAAGGCCTTGGCGCTTTCATCGACGTACACCATACCGCCCAGACCTTACTTTCGGGTGTCCATACGCGAGGCAAAGCAGGACGCGCTCGATGCTATGGCCCGTCGGTTGTGGGAAGAGATAGAGAAGTTTGGTGTCTCATGAGCCTTAGCGACACAGTCTACACGGTTTGCTCGGGCGTTGAGGACCTTACGGACATCGTTGGTGACCGTATCTACCGGAGCGTTCACCAACTCACCGGAGAACCGCAGATCGTCTACCACGCCCCGATTCTGACGGACAGTTCCGCCTAC
>PWVP01000256.1 GCA_003561815.1 Campylobacterota bacterium
GCGAAACGCTCACGCTGCGCGCCGGTCTTCAGGCGGTTGTGGCCACCTATGAGGCCGATGCGCTCTGGGATCAGCGCGAAGCGGCCGATCAGCGCTTTGAGCACAGCAGCGAGGGCACCCTCCAAAGCGGCTGGCTACAGGTTGATCTCAAAACCGGTCTGCCGCTCACACTCTGGGGGCGGTTTGAAAAAAACCGCTTTAAAGGCCGGGGGGGCGAAGATGTGACCCCCCGGCGGGGCCACACCCAACCCTTCAAAGGGGCCAGCCTCGATGAGCATCTCTGGCTCTTTGGCCTGCAAGCTAATTTTCAGGAGAGTCCATGAAACTACTACTATCCGCCCTGGAGCCCTCGGCCAACCTCCACCTCGATCCCCTGCTGAAAAAACTTCCCGATGTGCAGCTGGAGGGGATCTTCGATCGCCGCTTTGGCACGCCGCTCTTTGAGAGCCGCGCCTTTTCGGTGATGGGGTTTGTGGATGCACTCAAAAAACTCCCGCTGGCCCAAAAGGCGCTCACAGCGATGATTGAGGCGGCGGCGAGCTGCGATGTGGTGGTTCTTATCGACTCGCCCGCCTTCAATATCCCACTGGCCAAGCGGCTTAAGGCCGCCTACCCCCACAAGCCGATTCTTTACTACATCCTGCCTCAGGTGTGGGCCTGGAAAGCCAAACGAGTCGCGGTGGTGGAGCAAAACAGCGATAAACAGGCGCTGGTTTTACCCTTTGAGAAGCGGTGGTGGAGAGCGGGGGTCTATGTGGGCCATCCGCTTTTAGAGGAGATTGAGCACTTTAAAGACCGGGCCACCCATGAAGCGATCTATACCTTTATGCCCGGCAGCCGCAAGGGTGAAATCAGTCGACTTTGGCCCATCTTTAAAGAGGTGGCCCAAGCGCTGGAAGGGGAGAAGATTGTGGTCATCCCGCCACACATGTCAGCAGAGGAGATTGCGCACCACTACGGCGATCTGAGCGATTTCACCCTCAGTCGCGATGCCCACAGCGCTCTGGCGCGCGCACAGTTTGCCTTCGTCTGCTCCGGCACGGCCACTTTGGAGGCGGCACTGATTGGCACACCGCTGGTGCTGGCCTACCGGGCCAAGTGGCTCGATTTTCAGATTGCACGGCGCTTTGTTAAGCTCCCCTTTGTGGGGCTGGGCAACCTGATAGCCCACTTTGAGAAGCGACCGCCACTCTTTGAGGAGTTTTTACAAGAGGAGGCAAACGCCTCCAATCTACTCGAAGCGCTCCACCGAAGCGATCCGGATCAATTTCTCACCCGCAGCCAGGAGCTTCGCACCCTGCTCAAGGGGCGCGACTGCGATCTGGGTGCGCTGATTTTAGAGCTCGCGGGTCACCAGCTTGAGGGTGGTGAGACTATCGTTGATCGAAGCAAGATCGCTTGAGCGCCGCCCCTCTTTGCACCAGGCGACAAAAGCGGCCAGCTCGTTTTTAAGCGGCTCACCCTTGTAGACAATCACATCGCGCACCAGATAGGAGTGGTTGGTCGAATAAGAGGAGAAGACCCGCAGCTCCTGGCTCATCAGATCCGCCTCATAGTAGCCATCGGGGGTGGCCACTTCGATTTTGCGCTTTTTGTAGGGGGTGAGCCAGTTGGTGGTGATGGTGGCGATCACATGGCTTTCGAGCTCAAAGGAGAGAACCGCATTATCCTCGTGGTGGTTGTGGATCTTTTTGGAGGCGAAGATATGACTTCCGACCACCTCTTTGCCGGTAATAAAGCGGATCAGATCCACATCGTGAACCGCCAGATCGGTCAAGATCCCCACATCGGCAATCCGGGGCGGAAAAGGGCCCACCCGGGTGATGGCCAGTGAGTAGATCGGGCTGTTTTCAAGCTCTTTTTTCAGTGCGGTCACCACCGGATTAAACCGCTCCACATGGCCAACCGCCACCAGAGTCTCTTCAGGGAGCTCCTCTAGAAGCGACTGCGCCTGCTCAACCGTCGCCGCCACCGGCTTTTCGATAAAGAGCCGCTTGATCCCCTTTTGGGCACACAGAAGTGCCATATCCCGGTGCAAAAAGGTGGGCGTGGCGATCACAGCCGCATCGGGGCGAACCGCATCAAGCATCTGCGCCAGATCGGGCCACACCTTCTGCCCCTCAAAGGTCTCCACCTGATTATCGCACAGCGCCACCACCTCAGCATCGGGCAGCGCGGTGAGCACCCGGTAGTGATTTCGCCCCATCACCCCCAGCCCCACTAGAGCAACCTTTAGCATCGATCCTCCTTGTGACTTAAAACCGCCTCTACCACCCGATCCTGATCCGCCTCGCTCAAGAAAGGGCTAAAAGGCAGACTGAGCACCTCCGCACTGGCCTGCTCGCTCACGGGAAAATCGCCCCTTTTATAGCCCAGATCCTCAAAGGCGGGCTGCAGATGAAGCGGCTTTGGGTAGTGAACCGCCGTGGGGATACCGGCTCGCTTAAGGTGCTCTGCCAGCCCGTCGCGATCGCGGCTTCGGATGGAGTACTGCGCACACACGCTCGTGCGCCCCTCCAGCAGCGAAGGGACCGTGACAGCCGATTGGGCCAGTGCCTGATCGTAGCGCTGACGCCGCTGCTCTCGACGCACCAGCTCCTCATCAAAGTGGCGCAGCTTCACCTGCAAAATCGCCGCCTGGATCGCATCGAGACGGCCATTGATCCCGATAAAGCCGTGCTCATAGCGAGCACTCTGGCCGTGGTTGCGAAGCGCACTCACCCTGTTGGCCACCTGCTCATCGGAGGTAAAAATCGCCCCGCCATCTCCGTAACCACCCAGCGGCTTGGAGGGGAAAAAGCTGGTGGTGCCGATCAGGCAGAGATTACCGCTTCGCTTCTGTTTGTAGGTTGCGCCAAAGCTCTGGCACCCATCCTCGATCACGGCCAGATTGTGCGCTTTTGCGATCGCATTGATCGGATCCATATCCGCACACTGTCCATAGAGACTCACCGGCATGATCGCCCGGGTTTTAGGGGTAATCGCCGCCTCGATCCGGCTTGGGTCGATATTGAAATCCCGCGCGTCGATATCGACAAAGACCGGTTTTGCACCCAAAAAGGCAATCACCTCAGCGGTCGCGATAAAGGTAAACGGCGTGGTGATCACCTCATCGCCCGGCTGGATCTCAAGGGCCATCAGGGCCAAAAGCAGCGCATCGGTTCCACTGGAGCAGCCCAGTGCGTACTTAGAGCCCACATAAGCGCTCAGCGCCTGCTCAAACTGCTCATGCCGAGGGCCCATAATAAATTGGCAAGAGTCCATCACCTCGAAAACGGCGCTTTGAATCTCCTCTTTATAGGCGTTGTATTGAGATTTAAGATCAATAAAATCCATGGTGTTTCCTCACCGTTTAATTATCCGTAGTATAGCAGCCGGGCCCTTGGGCCTGTAGGCGCATCAAGGCCCCCAGCGGTTGAGCGGTGGCCGCTGCAACCACGCTGCACTTCACCTTAAAAAGAAAGAAAACCCGCCGATCGGCGCTCGCCTCCAGACACTCGTAGTTTCCCATCCCTTTGGCCAAAATCAGATCGGCCCGATCGTAGCAATCCCTGAAGGCCTCAGAGGCGCGCGATAGGACAAGGCCGGGGGTATCCACCCCGCTATCGATCAGCTGGGCATAGCGGTGCAGATGGGCTGATTGGGCCTCCTTCATCGTCACATCGTTAATGGCCGGTGCACCCCGTACGGCGTAGTGAAGCTCCAGATCGCTAAAGCGCGTTGAGAGCTGCTCTAGCAGCAGACCGTCAAAGAGGTGCTCACCGGTATTATCCCCCACCACCAGCACCCGCTTAGCCTGCTTTAGCCGCTTATACAGCGCAGGATAGTCATCCACAGCCAGCGCAGTGTTAAAGATCTGCTCAATCTCCACCTCAAAGTCAAAGTGCTCCTGGGCACCAAAATCGAGCACATTGCCCGCAATCGCCGCGCGCAAAGCCGCATCGATCGGATCGGCCGCCTGCGCGATCGCACGGCGCACCTTTGGCAGCAGCCTGGCCGCCTGATGGGAGGCGGCCTCTTTATAGGCGGCGATAGGATCGGCTTCGCCGGTGATGGCGGCAATCGATCCGTAGATAGGCACCGCCGCCTCAGGCGGGGTCAGCGCGCCGAGCTCAAACCGCTTGAGATGATCGCCGGTGGCATCCAAAATCTGCTTAATGCGCGCCTCATCCAGCCCCATCAGCCGACCGCTGCGAAGCGCCTGCTGATAGAGACAGAGGATGCACTCAGGGGTGATGGTCATGACTGGGCTCCTCCTGTGAAATCAGCGCCTCGGTAGCCAACGCCTCCAGGCGTCTGTAGATATGAACCATCGCCAGCGAGTCAAGCGCGCCGTAGTGCTCCAAGGCGGCCAGAATCGCCTCTGACTGCGGCTTATCGGCCTCTGAGAGCTGCAGGTAGGCCGCCATCGCGTCACGCCCATCGGATACGCAAAGCGCCGTGTAGTCCAGCTGGGCATCCAGAGCCGGAGCGACCCGTTTAAGCGAGTGGCTACCCCGCATGGCCGGGTGGTAACACCACCGCTTCTCAAAGGGGATCATCAGATCCAGTGTCCGTTTGGCCATCGACTCTAGCGGCTTTTGGAGTGCCGGACTCCACTTGGCCAGTTTGCGCAGCACCTGACGCTCATACTCCGCGCCATAGGCCACCAGTCGCCCCGTGGGGCCGATCAGCGCCACCAGCTGCGCGGCCATCTTTTTGCGGCCATCGGTGCCGCTGGGGACGATGTAGCTAAAGTGCTCCAGCTTCGCATCGGGCGCATCCAGACGGTGGAGCGAAAAGGAAAAAGGGAGCGGCTCAAAGGGGCGCAGCCCCTCAAAGGGGGGAATCACATGCTGCACGGTCTCAAAATCAAGAAAGTAGAGCGGATAGTGAAAGTTGAGCAGATACTCCGCGATCGCCTCGGCCTGCACCACCGCCCGCCCCTCCCGCTCAGAGCGGATCTGAATATGAGGATAGCGCCCCAGCGGCTCACTCTCGGGCACCTCTTTAGGGGTCAGATAGCCCCGACGAATCAGATCAAAGCGCTTATCACCATCCACCCTGGCCAGCGAGAGCACCGAGTGCTGAGGCAGATGCCCCAGGCAGCGATCGTAAAAATCACACCGAATCGGCGATCGGCAGATAGGGCCGATCGGCGGGGTGGTGGGCGGTTTAGGGGGGTTTTTGAGCCGCTCAAAGGCGCGCTGGATGCGCACAAGACGGTGGTGGACCGATCGGCTCAGGTTGTGGGGACGAAAGAAGCGATCCCACTCGATGGGCTCCTGGTAGACAAAGTGGCGATCGGGCAGATAGAGGGTGATCTGCGCCACATCGATCCCGCACACCCGCCGGAGCAAAAAGAGTTCAAGCGCCAAACGCTCTTTATGGCTACTGCGGGGCGAACCGGCAAAATCGTAGCTCTCTAAAAACCAGCGCCCCTGGCAAAAGCCCAGCGTACTAAGCGGGCTACAGAGCATCTCAAAGCGCAAAAACCCGCCCACTAGCGCCGCTGGCTGCCGGGCAATCGCCGCCACACTCTCTTCGTGGCTCTCCGCCTGCAGCTGCAGCCGATCTTCGTGACGGCTCTCAAACCACCGCTTCGCCTCCTGCTGCCTCTGCCAATCAATGGGGTGCTCCCACCCTTTGGCCCGCACGATGGGCTCCTGGTGGGCATAGTAGTGGGCGGCCTGATCGCACACCTCTGCTCGCATTAACGCAAAGGCGTCATGGCAAACTTCTCTCAATGGCTCTCTTTGGACTTTTGGCTCCATTGTAGCAGAAGAGGACTCAGGAATCTGAA
>PWVP01000100.1 GCA_003561815.1 Campylobacterota bacterium
ATCATCTCAAGCCGGTTAAGCGCCTTAGGCGCGGGATCTTCTGGCAGCAGCAGCCGCCCCCCTTCAAGCAGAAAGAAGCGCACCCCCTGCTCCTGCGCGCCCAGATGTTGGCGGATATAGCCCAGACTCTCCTGTTTGGCCAGCTCGCTCATCTGCCCAAAGCGATCCGGATCGTCACCAAAGGCGTGAAAAAGCAGCGAAAAATCCCCCCGCAGCCGCCCTAAAACCCGCTGCGCCTCCTGCTGCAAAACCCCCTCGGCCCGCTCGCGGATCTCAGCGATCACCAGCCGCTCCATCAGAAGATAGGTCGCCCCCGTCGTGAGTAAAATCACCCCGATAATCGGAAAAAGCATCCGAAAAAGCAGGCTTCGTGTCAACCCCCTCACGGCAGGTGGCCCACCCTCTGCATCTGCTGGCGCACCGGCTCAAAGATCGCCTCATCCACCGCCACCGCGCCGTAGCGGATCAGAGGGTGCCACCCTAAGCGCTGCTGCGCCGCTTCAGGCGCGATCGCTAAAAGCGCCTCTTTGATCGCTGTGAAGTGTTCAGCAGGGAGGTGCTGCCCGCTTAAGACCAGCACGAAGTTGGGGTAGAGGTCGCTGATGATGAGATGACGGATACCCATATGGGTGTAGCGATCGACAATATCGCTCCGCGCTGCGGCCAGCTGCACTTCGCCCAGCACCAGTCGCATCACCGCATCGGCGTGGGTTCCGGCGAAGAGATAGTCGCTCTCTTCAAGCAAGAGCCCCGCCGCATGGAGCACCGTCGCCGGATAGAGCCAGCCGCAGGTGGAGTAGCGCTGCGTCAGGGCCAAAGCGGCCCCCTCCATCTGAGCGATCGTCTCAATAGGGCTGTTCTGCCTCACCGCCAGGGAGCAGCGATACCCCTGTGCGCCCTGTTCATCGAGAAAGAGGGCCACCGCCTGGGCCTCGGGGCAGCGCTCTTTAAGGTGGAGGTAGGGCTGTGGCCCCATATGGGCCAGATGGATCTCCCCAGCCGCCATCCGCTCGATCAGCTCCTCATGTGAGTGGGTGTAGATAAAGTCGAAGTCGTGTCCGATCTGGCGCTGCAGGTGCTCTAAAAGTGGGGCATACCCCTGCACCATCGGACCGCTGCGATCGGTGCGAATCCCCCCAAACCCGTAGGGCTCTGCCGCCAGCTGTACGCTGTTTAGCAGCAGCCACACCCCCAGCATCAGTATCCGCACTCTAGTCATCACGATCCTTAGCTCACCCCTCTGCTTTAAGGTATTGTACCAAAACCGCTGCTACAATAGAGACAGACCTAAAACAGAAGGAGTGAGCGATGAAGGTTTTCGGTGCGCTGCTGCTCTCGTTTATGATGGGAGCCGCACTTTTACAGGCGGATGTGAGCGACTACCTCGATCGCTTCCATAAGGCGGGAGAGGTGAGCACCCCCGATGGGCGCTACACCATCCGCAAACTCAACCCCGAAGCGGGGATTTTGCATGTGGACTATCACGATCGCGCCCGGCTGGTCGAAACACGGCTGGCCCCGATGCTCGAAGCGATGGATGAGTCGGTACGCGAACGCTATCTGCAGACGCTACCCGATGGCGGCTACATCTCAGTCTATATCCCCCGGCCTGAGATCACCCAGGCGGAGCTGCGCCGCTTCTTTTACGAGGTGCGCTCTAAAGAGGGTGAGCGCTTTAGCGGCGGCCAGAACAGCGTCACCGTCGATGAGCGCGACTCGCTGGGTCAGGGGCGGGGGCGCTGGATGTCGGTTCAGACCATCGCCATCCCCGTGCCGGTTCGCGAAGGGCTTGTCGTGGAGGTGATGGGGGAGTTTTGCGATGAGATGCAGCAGTTTGAGATCGCACCCAACTAAGGAGACCCCATGACACTTCAGGTACACAACATCAAATGCGGCGGCTGCGCCAACACCATCCAAAAGCGGCTCTCAGAGCAGTTTGAGGGGGTGTCTGTCGATGTCGATGCCGGCACCGTCAGCGCCGATCTGAGCACGCCGGAAGCCGAACAGCGGTTTCGTCAGCTGCTCAAACAGCTGGGCTATCCACCGATCGATGAGACGCTGGGCGGATTTGAAAGCGGCGTGGCCAAGGCCAAAAGCTTCGTCTCCTGCGCCGTGGGCCGCGTGGGAAGCAAGAGCTGAGTCAACCTGCTCCGTGGTATAATCCCCCCTTTTATAAAGGAGCTGGTTTCTTGAGAGTTTTTGCCCTTTTTTCTTTGGCCGCTACGCTGCTGCTGGCTGGCCCCGAAACCGGTGAGGTCACCGCCGTCACCGATGAGCACATCCAGGCCCGTCTCGCCAACGCCCAGCCGGGAATGTCCGCTATCACCCTGCGGGATTATGAGGGGGGTGAGATCATCACCCGCCAGTGCGTCGTCACAGAGGCAAGTGGCGACGAAGCGACGCTGCGGTGTGAGCCCTTTGAGCTCTTTGAGCAGCGGGCTCTTCCCAATATCCGCCTTAGCGTCGAGCCGGGCGATAGGGTGATCTTGCGCCCCCTGGGCCAGAGTGCGACCGTCATCGCCCCCAGTGCCACCCGCTATGTGCGCGTTTTAGATCGCTTCAGCGAGTACCGGTTTGTCCACCCCGATCTCTTCGCTGCCCAGCTGCGCCGCAGCAAAACCCCCGTGCCCGAGCAGAAACACATGCAGCGCTTCTGCGATCGCCAGATGGTGGGCACGCTGATCTTCGCCCTCAAAGATGGCGACTATGTGGTGGACTGTCAGAGCTTCGCCACTCTGGCCTTTCGGGCCGATGCCGCCTCGCAGACAAGCGAGCCCACCCTGCCCTTTTTTAACCGTTTAGAGACCATTAAGCGGGGCTTTTTTAGCTGGGGCAAGCCCCGAAAAGTCGATGATTTTGAGCGCCACTACCGCGACTTCGTGACAAAGGATTTTTAATGCTCAACAGCAGCCAGATCGGGGCCCTTTCACAGATTGTCGGACAGGAGAACTGCTACGCGGATAAGGCCCACCGCCTGGCCTACTCCTACGACGCGACCCGGGCGAGTCACCAACCCGATCTGGTGCTTTTCCCGCGTCACGAAGCGGATCTGCAGGCGATTTTGCGCTACTGTAACGCCGAGAAGATTCCCGTCGTCCCCCGTGGGGCGGGCAGCGGCTTTACCGGCGGTGCGCTCGCCGCCCAGGGTGGCGTGGTACTCGCTTTTGAGAAGCATATGAACCAGATTCTCGAGATCGACATGGAGAACCTCGTCGCGCGGGTGCAGCCGGGGGTGGTCAATATGGAGTTTCAAAACGCCGTGGAGGAGGTGGGGCTCTTTTATCCCCCCGATCCGGCCAGCCAGGAGTACTCCACGCTGGGGGGCAATGTGAGCGAAAACGCCGGCGGGATGCGTGCGGCCAAATACGGCATCACCAAAGACTATGTGATGGCGCTGCGGGCGGTGCTGCCCAGCGGTGAGGTGATCCGCGCGGGCAAAAAGACCATCAAGGATGTCGCCGGATACAACATCGCCGGACTGCTGGTGGGTAGCGAAGGGACACTGGCGGTTTTGAGCGAAATCACCCTCAAGCTCATCCCCAAACCGGCCCTGCGCCAAACGGCGATGGGGATCTTCCCCAGCGTCAAAGCGGCCATGAACGCCACCTACCGCACCTTTGGCGCCGGGGTGACGCCGGTGGCGATGGAGTTTCTGGACCAAAAGACCATCGCCGCTGTGGAGGCCACCTACAAAAAGGGGCTGCCCACCCACGCCGGGGCGATTTTGATCACCGATGTGGATGGCAACACCCCTGAGGATATCAGCTGGCAGCTATCCCAGCTCGAAGCGGTCTTTAAAGCCAACGGTGCAGAGACCTTCTACCGGGCCAAAAACGAGGAGGAGGCGGCAGCCATCTGGTTTGCCCGGCGAAACGCCAGCCCCAGCCTCAAACACTACGGCCCGACCAAGCTCAATGAGGATATCACCGTCCCCAGAAGCCGTCTGCCCGAGCTGCTCGATCGCATCGAGGCGATCGGCCAGCGGCACGATCACCCCATCCCCTGCTTCGGCCACACCGGCGATGGCAATGTCCATGTCAATGTGATGACCAACAAAAAAGATGCGGTTCGCTACCACAACGCCGAGAAGGCGATCACGGAGATCTTTGAGGCGGCGATCGAGCTGGAGGGGACCCTTAGCGGCGAACACGGCATCGGATTGGCCAAAGCGCCCTTTATGAACATGGCCTTTACGCCTGCGGAGATGGCCCTCTTTGCGGCGGTAAAAAAGGCGTTTGACCCCCATAACATCCTCAATCCGGGCAAGATGGGGATCTAATGGCGATCGATGGCGCTTCGCTGCTTCAGTGGGGGGTGGTGGCGCTTTTGTTGGCGATCTTTTACTTTAAGGTGATCGCCCCCTTCTCTAAGCGGATGCTGCAGATTCCCACCGAGGAGGAGCCCGAACCGGTCAAGCGGGTCTATTTCGACGATGAGGAGCTCGAAGATGACGGCGGCGATCGGATCAATGAGATGCGCCGCCGCATCGAGAAGGGGTTGGAGGTCAGCCGTGCCGACGAGGAGCAGAAGATGCGCTACGAAGTGCTGCTGGAGAAGCTTAAAAGCATGAGCGAAAAGAGCCCTGAGGAGGTGGGAACCGTCGTCACCAACCTCACCCACGGGCTGGATAAACTCGAAAAAGGGGAGCAAGAGCGTGGAGATACTCAATGAGGCGATGAGCCCCATCGCAAACTGGATGCGCGGACACCTGGGGGCGATCAGCCTGATGATGGTGGCCACCCTGCTCGTGGTCTACGGCAGCAATCTCAACGGCCTGGTGCGCAACGCGATCGGCGGCTTTCATCTGATTATCCGCGTGGTGATCTTTGTGGCACTCTGCGCCTTTGGTTACGGTCTCATCACCGTCTATACCGTCCCGTGGGTCGCTCAGGCGATCGGTATGCTGCCTAATCTCTGGCTGCCGCCGGTGGTGGTGGTGATCTTTATCGCCCTGGGGGTTGTGGCTGAACGCAAGAGGGTGTAGAGGCTACTCCTCCTCATCCTCCGCTTCGCCGATCGGTGCACCCCGCTGCAGGCTCACAAGCACCCCTTCGATCAGCTTGTCCAGATCGCCGTCTAAAATCGCATCGACATTGCTAAAGGCCTGCTTGGATCGGGTGTCTTTAATCTGCTGGTAGGGAAAGAGCACATAGCTGCGGATTTGATGGCCCCAGCCGATGTCGCTTTTGACCTGACTGTCGCTCTCGGCTTTGCGTTTGGAGAGTTCGAGCTCATAAAGCCGCGATCGGAGCATCTTCATCGCGGTATCGCGGTTTTTGTGCTGGCTGCGATCGTTTTGGCACTGCACCACGACGCCGGTGGGGATATGGGTGATGCGGATGGCCGACTCGGTTTTGTTCACATGCTGGCCGCCTGCGCCGCTGGCCCGGTAGGTATCGACGCGTAGGTCCTTATCCTCCAGCACGATGGCGATATCATCATCGATCTCGGGCGAAACCGCCACGGAAGCAAAGGAGGTGTGCCGCCGTCCGCTGCCATCAAAGGGCGAAACCCGCACCAGACGGTGCACGCCGCGCTCCGAGCGCAGCAAGCCGTAGGCATTGCGGCCCCGTATTTCCAGCGTGGCGCTCTTGACCCCGGCCTCTTCGCCCTCTGACGTGTCGATGATGTCGTAACTGAAACCGCGCCGCTCGGCCCAGCGCACGTACATGCGCATGAGCATCTCGGCCCAATCCTGCGACTCGGTGCCGCCCGCGC
>PWVP01000052.1 GCA_003561815.1 Campylobacterota bacterium
TACGAGCGGAAGCGGCCCAGCTTATCGGAGAGGTCGTTGGCCGAAGAGGAGATCTCGGTCGCAATCTCAGAGACATCCTGAACCGACTTGGCGTTTTTATTGGCCAGCGATGAGACCTCGCCCATAAAGCCGACCAGAGATTTGACTTTGTGCGCAATCGAGACCGCGAGCTTGGCCGAATCCTGCGAAGTCTTCATGCTGCTCTTCATCAGGCGGTTGGTCTCGGTGGTCTCCTGCTGAATCTCCGAAGCGCTCTCGGTGATCTGGTTCATCTCCCGCGCGTTCTCATTCATGCTCTCCGTGGAGTCGCCGATCGCCTGTACCAGTGTGCCGATCGTCGCATCGATCTCTGAGAGGCTCTTTTGGGTTCGCTCAGCCAGCTTTCGCACCTCGTCTGCCACCACCGCAAAGCCGCGCCCGTGCTCACCCGCCCGGGCCGCTTCGATCGCAGCATTTAGGGCGAGCAGATTGGTCTGATCGGCGATTTCGCGAATAATGCTCAGTACGCTTTTGACCTGCTCTGCTTCGCTATTGAGCTGCAGCAGCCGCTCGGCCATATCGGTCTGCTTGCTGCTGGCTACCGTGATCGCATCGGTAATCCCCACCAGCCCATGCGCCATCCTATCCAGCGACTTGGCGGTGCGCTCGAGATCCTCAGCCGTCGAGATGGAGACCTGTTCGCTCTCATCGAGGTTGCGGTGGATCTCAGAGAGAAACTCACTGGACTCCTGGGTCATCTTGTTCTGCTTCTGAATGTCGCCTTTAATCTCCACAGCGATGTGCTGGAGCTTGCCACCGCTCTCTACCGAGTGGCTGGCCGACTTTTTTGCGGCATTGACGGTGTCTTGAATCTTACCGATAAAGCGATCGATATAGTAGGTTACCCCGCTGAGCTCATCACCGCTTTTGAGGTTGATCCGCTTGGTGAGGTTTCCTTCGCCCGATGCGAGATCTTTAGCGATGGACTGAAGCACGCCCAGGGGCTTTAAAAGCTCCTGCTTAAAAAAGAGGGTAAAGATCAGCAGAAAAAGCAGCGAAGCGACCACCATCGTGGTGCCGATCTTAACCTTAGAGGCAGCGATCGCGATATCCGCCTCCTCCAGTGAGACGCGCAGATCCATCACGCCGAGCACATCCCCCTCCTGGGAGGTGACATGACACATCAGACAGCTCTGATCCGCTTTGAGTGGCTCAATCAGACGCAGCAGATGAACCCCTCCCTCCTGGACCTCATTGATTACCCCCTGAGCGCTGTTAAACACCGCCAGGATATCGGGCTGGGTGGTCATCTCCTCCTGTAGGCCGAAGAGATTGATAATGCTCTGATCTTTATAGACCGCCAGAGAGTCGATCCCCTCGAGCTCACCCGCTTGTTTGGTGGTCTCACGCATCACCTGCAGATCGCCCGTATCCATCGCCATGCGCAGCGTCTGAAAGATCGACTGGCTAAGGGTGTGCATCGAAGATTGGGTGTTGGCGCTAATGAGCTTCGCATAGTCGTTGGAGAGGAAGAGAAAGAGGGCGCTAAAGCCTACCGTAAAAAAGAGCAGCAGTGTAAATAGAATCTTATGGGCCAGTTTCTTTGGGAGTAGGTGACGCATACAACCCTCCTCGATCGTTTAGGCAAAGTAACTATCGGCACTTTTGCCGAAAAAATAACCTCTCTATCGGGTCTGACGAGCAGTTTTTGTGCCATTTTTAGCTTGCTGCCGCCCGATCGCTTCTAACATCATACACCCTCTGCGCTTTGCGCCCCCTCCTCTGCGCTGTCGTACCATAAAAGACACAATTTGAACACAAACACAAACAGCACCCCATTTACCTTTGTTTAAATCACAAAAGCGTAAACTGCCCTTTTTAAGAGGGGGGAGCATCATGACGAGGGAGTGTCACCTCATGGAAACAGAACACCTTTTAGCGCAGTACAAAAAGGCGGTGGATGAGAGCACCATCGTCTCCAAGACCGATCTCAAGGGCATCATCACCTACGCCAATGATGAGTTCTGCCGCGTGGCCAAATACAGCCGCGAAGAGCTTTTGGGCAAACCGCACAACATCGTCCGCCACCCCAGCATGCCAAAGGCCGCCTTTGAGCAGGTGTGGCAAACCATCCAGTCGGGCCAAACCTGGCGCGGCGTGGTGACCAACCGGGCCAAAGATGGCAGCGCCTACATCGTCGATGCCACTATCGTGCCGCTGACCAACGCTGGCGGTGAGATTGTGGAGTATATCGCCATCCGCAAAGAGATCACCGAGTATCTGCGCCAACGCGCCCTTTTAGAGCAGTACAAACTGGCCGTCGATGCCAGCACCATTGTCTCCAAAACCGATAAAAAAGGGGTCATCACCTACGCCAATGCGCAGTTTTGCCGCATCTCCAAATATAGCCGCGAAGAGCTCATCGGTCAGCCGCACAATATCGTCCGCCACCCCGATGTGCCTAAGGCGGTCTTTGCCGAGCTGTGGGATCGCATCCAGGCGGGTCACATCTGGCAAGGGCTGGTGCCCAACCGGGCCAAAGATGGCTCCACCTATGTCGTGGATGCCACCATCGTGCCGATCAAGAACCCGCAGGGGGTTATCACCGGCTATATCGCCGTGCGAAAAGATGTCACCGAGCTGACCCAGCGGCGCGATGAGGCGGATCGGCTCAATAGCGAGGTGAGCCAGCGGCTTGAGGAGGCGACCGATATCAAAATCGAATCACTCCTGGAGGCGATCGGGCTTCCGGCTGTGGTGATCGATCGCCACAACCGCTGCATGGGGCACAACGATAACTTTGAGGGGCTCTTTGGGCCCGGGAGTGCTACCCTGGCGCGTTTGCGCGAGGGAACGCTCGATCTGACAGAGATCTTACAAAACAGCGACGGTCATGCGCTGGCCAACCCCCTGATCGACTGGAAAGAGCTGGCGCTGCACGAGCCGACCGATCTGCAGATTGTCTGCGATGAGCAGCCCGCCCGCTTGATGCGGCTACATCTAGGCAGCGCACCGGGGGCCACCGAACGCTATCTGGCCATCTTCCAGGAGCAAGGGGATGCTTAGCACACCGATCAAAACTCTGCATCTGGGCAGTGCGCCCCTGGCGATGATCGAGACGACCAGCCACCTGATTATCGCCAGCAACGACTACACCTTCTTCTTTTTCGATCCCAAAAGCCTCACCCTGACCCGCTCTCACCGCATCACCAGCAGCTTTGAGAGCCTTAGCCCCTACCATAAAGGGCTGCAGGGCTCCGGGGAGCTGATCCATGTCCCCTTCAGCCAAAAGAACCTCTCGACCCTCCTCTCCTCTAAAAAGGGGCTTAATAAGGAGGCGACTCTCAACTGGCACGGCGATCAGGTGGATGCCTGCGCCTTTAGTCGCGAGCGGATGCTGGTGGCCACCGGTGGAGCTGACGGGCAGGTGTTTGTCCACACCGTCAATGGCGGGCAGCTGATCCCCTCCTTTGGGCGCGCCGATCAGCGCGTCTGTGCACTCACCTTCGATCGGCAAGGACGCTACCTGGCCGCCGCTTTTGATGATAAGAGTCTCGTTCTTTTCGATCTGGATCTTAACCCCCGCTTGCCGCTAGAAGCCGATCTCAAAGCCCCGATCGAAGCGCTCCACTTTACCGACCACTCAAGCCGCCTCTTTGGCCTCTCCCGCTTAGGCGAGAGTGTGCTCTACTCGATCGATGGCAGCGGCATCCACGCCCAGGAGAAGCTCTTTAGCGATCGCCCCTCGGCCGTGGCGGCCAGCCAGAACAATAGCTACCTTTTAGTCGCCACCCGCCAAAGCCGCCTCTACTTTCTTCGCCCCTCCGATAACGCCCTTATCGGCGAGGTCCACCTGCAAAAAGAGGGGGTCAGCCTACTCAAACTGATGGGCGATCACCTCTTTATCGGCTATGCGGATGGGGTGCTGGAGATTATGGCGATCACCCGCGAGCTGGAGGCGTTCAAGCTGGCACTGGAGTTTCGAAACGCCGAGGAGGCGCGACGCATCATGCTCCGGCAGCCCTTTTTGATGATCCATCCGGCGATGGAGCGCTTTGAGCAGGCGTGGGAGCGGGCTTTTGAGGAGGCGACCAACCACCTGGCCAACCACAACCAGAAGCGCGCCGAGGAGACGGTGGCCCCTTTTCTGTTTGATCCGACCAAAAAAGCGCAGTATCGAACGCTTCAGGAGAAGCGGTTTCTCTTTGGCCGCTTCGCCGATGCGCTGGCCAGACGCGATTACGCCACCGCCTACTACATGGCCGAGAAAAACCCGGTCATCCGGCAGCTCAAAAGCTACAACGATCTGGAGAACCACTGGCTTAAGGTGTGCGGCAAGGCGCGCAAGCTGATCGAACAGGACGCCACGGGCAATCGCCGCCATGTCGCCCATATGCTGGCCCCTTTTAAGGAGATCCCCGCCAAGCACGCCATCGTCGAGGGGCTGATTCGAAACTACAAAGCCTACTTGGAGGCTAAAAAGATGCTGGCCAGGAACAACTTCGAGGGGTTCTTCGATCTGGCCGAAACCCACCGCTTTCTTAAAGCGCTGGATATCTACACCCGCCTCTATCCACTGCTGGAGCGGGTTTTAGAGCGCGCTAGAGAGCTGGAGCTTCAGGGGGCCTACCCTGAGGCGCTTGATCGGGTGTTTCAGATCCACACCCTGGCCCCCTTTCGCGAGGAGGCCGATAAGATGGCGCAGCGGCTCCAGAAAAAGCAGGCGTTTAAAGCGCTGGTGGATCGCAACTGCTACACCGACGCCTTTAAGATGGTCACCGAGTTTGAGTATCTTCAAGAGACGGCGGAGTTTGAGGTGCTCAACCGCGCCTTTCAAAACCGTGCTGAGGAGGCGCTTCTGGCCGCCTTCGAGGGAAAAGCGCAGCGGGTTTTGGATCTGCTCGAACCGTGGCTGGGGGTGGACTATCTGCAGTACAAAATCGCCTCCACAGTGCGCATCAGCTACCTCTATGAGATCAAGCACGCCCTTTCGAAGCAGGAGCCCATCTGTGTCGAGACCACCATCCACAGCTATATCACCCGCTTCTGCAAGGACGCTGAGATCACCCGCATCTGCCGCGATCATAAAGTCGATCACCTGCTCGAGCAGCTCTCGCCTGAGAGCCACGAGGATGGCTACCTCCAGCACGGACTGCCCGACTCCATCCTGGCCCGGCGCGCCTCTTAGTTTCAAGCTGGCATAATGGCGCCGTCAAACAAACAGAAGGAGTGCAGATGAGAAGAGTGCTGATAGGGCTTTTGAGCGCATTGACTCTTCTGGCAGCCACCCTGCAAGGAGCTAAAATGGAACAACCGATTGTCGTACTTGAGACCACCCAGGGGGTGATTGAGATCGCCCTTAAACCCGATGTCGCCCCCAAGGCGAGCGAGAACTTTATGACCCATGTAAAAAACGGCTACTATGATGGGCTGATCTTTCACCGGATTATCCGGGGCTTTATGATCCAAGGCGGTGATCCCACCGGAAGCGGTCGGGGGGGAGAGTCCATCTGGGGCGAGCCCTTCGCCGATGAGACCACCCCGGAGGTGACCTTTGATAAGCCCGGTCTTCTAGCGATGGCCAACGCAGGTCCCAACACCAACGGCAGCCAGTTTTTCATCACCGTCGCCGCCACCCCTTGGCTCAACGGCAACCACACCATCTTCGGCGAGGTCGTCA
>PWVP01000185.1 GCA_003561815.1 Campylobacterota bacterium
AAGCGATTTGATCTGCAAATCATCGGGGGTGAAGGGGGTCTGACACTCTTTGCAGATAGTCCGCACCAGCCGCTTTGTGGAAAAAGCCGCTCGAAAACAGCTCAGAACCGCCGCGATCGACACGCCAATCGCTTATCTGCCGTCACCTTCGAGGCGGTTTGCGAAGATGGGTTTGGCCCAAAAAGTCGAAGTGTGGCGAGCAGCGCTGCTAGAGAATCTTGAATAAGCAGCTCTTCAAAAGCGCATACTCCTCGGCGGTGACATTGCCTAATCGCTCCTTGAGACGGCCTTTAGAGAGGGCACGGATCTCGTAGATGCAGGCATCGGACTCTTTTTTCAGTTTTTGGCGTGCCGGGATACGCAGACGGTAGGGGGTCGCGTTGTCCTCCAGTACGGTTGAGAGGGGGATGACCATCACGGTTTCTAGCATCCGGGCGTCCTCTTCGTGGCTGAGTAAGATGGCCGGACGAAGCTTGCCTATCTCGCCGCCTTTGGCCGGGTTGAAGTCGGTTAGATAGATGTCGCCGCGTGTCAAAACCCGTCCCCCGCGCTATCATCACCGATCGGGTCTTTGGCCTGTGCGGCGGCTACGCGCTTGAGCAGGGCGGCACGCTTTTGGCGCTCTACGGTCGCCACCGCCTCTTCGATCAGTTTGGCATAGCGTTCGGGTACAAAATAGCCGATCGGTTCTCTTTTTCGTCCATCGTGCAGGTGGATGATTTCATCGCTGCGGAGCAGTTCGCTACGGCTTCGCAGCTGGGCTACTGTCGTTTCTATCATGACAAACCTTTATGACATTTGTAAATGTGCTATTCTAGCACAGCACCCTAAATCATCTCCCAATCCAAATCAAAGCGATACTCAAAAGCCTCCTGCTCTAGCAGTTTTTCGATCTTTTCTGCCCATATTCTGGCATCCGCTTCGCTGTGTAGTGCCATACAGAACTCGATCAGCCCCTCATCGGCCCGATCGCCGCTGCTATCAATCGCGGAGACCCCCCTGTTTTTGAGCTTCTGCTTGATGCTGCTTAGCACCTTGCGCCGTGCTTTGAGTCCGGCGGGGTAGAGCAGGGTGATGTCGATTGAGCCAGCCAGTATTGTCATTTGGCTATTTTACACCAACACAGCCCCTTAGCCCCTCTGTGATAAAATCCGCGCAATTTTAATGGGAGTTTAGGTGATGCGACTTGAGATAAGCACCGAAGCACTAGAGAGGATCGAGGCGGAGTTTAAACTGATCTTCGTCTGTGCTAAAGAGATGGAGCACGGCTGGGTGAGCGACAGCGCGCTGCTGAAGAAAATGGGCTTTGAGGGGGAGGACGAGAGCCTCTGTCTGCTGCCTGAGCGCGGTGAGTGCTATGTGGGGGTGGAAAACCCCGCCGATCATGAGAGCTTCCGTGCCGCGGCGGCGGCTGCGATTCGCGCCCTGGGCAGCTACCGCATCGATACGCTGGCGGTGGGTAGCTACGATGAGGGTCAGAAGCTCACAGCCACAGGGGCGATCGCTGAGGGGATCTTGCTGGGCGCCTACCGTTTCGATCGTTACAAAAGCAAGCCCAAGCCAGCGCAGCTTCAGCGGGTGATCTTCTCCACCCAGAGCTTTCAGGGCGGCAGCGTAGAGGAGGCGGTGCTGAGCGAGACGATCGATCGAGCGACGCAGCTTTGTGATGCGGTCAACGGTGTGCGCGATTGGGTCAACACCATGCCCGATACCATGACGCCCGAGGCGTTGGCCGAGGAGGCCGAGCAGATCGCAAAAACACACGATCTGGCGTGTCACATCCATGATGAGGATTTTCTGCGTGAGCAGAAGATGGGCGCTTTTGAGGCGGTCAGTCGCGCCAGCACCCGTCCGCCGCGCCTGATTCACCTAAGCTATGCGCCCGAGGGGGCGAAAAAGCGGGTTATCCTTGTGGGTAAGGGGCTCACCTATGATAGCGGCGGCCTGAGCCTCAAACCCTCGGAGTTTATGGCCAGCATGAAATCGGACATGGCCGGTGGTGCTGGGGTGCTCGGTGTCATTAAAGCGGCTGCAGCACTCAAGCTGCCTGTGGCGATCGATGCGATCGTGGGGGCGACGGAGAACATGATCGCGGGCAACGCCTACAAGCCCGATGATGTCCTGATTGCTAAAAACGGCAAGAGCATCGAGGTAAAAAACGCCGATGCCGAGGGGCGGCTGGTGCTGGCCGATTGTCTCTGCTATGCGCAGGATACGGTGGAGTCTTTTGACTATATCGTCGATATGGCCACCCTGACCGGGGCGTGTGCGGTTGCGGTCGGTGACTACACCAGCGGCATTATGGGCCACGACAGCGCGCTTAAAAAGCAGCTGCTTGAGGCGGCCGATCGTAGCGGTGAGCTGGCAGCGGAGCTCCCCTTTAATAAGCACCTCAAAAAGCTGATCAAAAGCGAGGTGGCCGATGTGTGCAATATCGGCTCCAGCCGCTACGGAGGGGCGATTACCGCCGCACTCTTTTTAGCGGAGTTTATCGAGGAGAAAAACCGCGATAAGTGGGACCATATCGATATCGCCGGACCGGGCTTTGTCCAGAAGGTGTGGGGCCCTAATCCCCACGGTGCCAGCGGGGCTGGCGTGCGGCTCCTGATTAGCTGGCTAGAGGAGGTGGCGTAGATGGCACTGAGTATCGCGATCGTGGGTCTGCCCAATGTCGGCAAATCCACCACCTTTAACGCCCTGACCAAAGAGCAGAACGCCGAAGCGGCCAACTACCCTTTCTGCACGATCGAGCCCAATAAGGCGATCGTGCCTGTACCCGATACCCGTATCGATCAGCTAACCGAGATAGTGAAGCCCGAGCGGGTGATGCATGCGACGGTGGAGTTTGTGGATATCGCCGGGCTGGTGCGCGGTGCCAGTAAAGGCGAGGGGCTGGGCAACCAGTTTCTAGGGAACATCCGCGAGTGTGCGGCGATTTTACATGTGGTGCGCTGCTTTGAGGATGAGAATGTTACCCATGTGGAGGGCTCGGTCGATCCGATCCGCGATATCGAGACGATCGAGACGGAGCTGCTGCTGGCCGATATGCAGGGGATCGAAAAGCGGATCGAAAATCTCCAGAAAAAGGCCAAAGGCAACGACAAAGAGGCTAGGGCGATGCTCGCTGTGGCTGAAGAGATGCTGAGGCACATGGATGGGGGCCACCCGGTGAGCACCTTTGAGCACAGTGACGCGGTGGCGCTTGAGCGGCTTTTGCGCGAAGGGCGCTTCCTGACGGCCAAACGGATCATCTATGCGGCCAATGTCGAGGAGGGGGAGCTGCTGGAGGATAACCATCTGGTTAAAAAGGTGCGCGACTATGCAGCGGAAAAAAACGCCGAGGTGATCAAGCTGTGTGCCAAGATCGAAGAGGAGATGGCGGGCTTGAGCGATGAGGAGCGCATGGAGTTTCTTAATGATATGGGCGTCGAGCAGAGCGGCCTGGATCAGATTATCCGCAAAGGTTACGAGATGCTGGGCCTGATTAGCTACTTCACCGCCGGGGTAAAAGAGGTGCGCGCCTGGACAATCGAGCGGGGCTGGAAAGCCCCCAAAGCCGCCTCGGTGATACACAACGATTTCGAAAAAGGGTTTATCCGCGCCGAGGTGACCAGCTTTGAGGATTTTGTGAAGCATGGCGGGGATGCGAAGTGTAAAGAGGCGGGTGCGATGCGCCTGGAGGGCAAAGAGTATGTCGTCCAGGATGGCGATGTGATGCACTTTCGATTCAATGTCTAAGGGGTAGTAGATGAATGTAACGGGGACTTTTTTTATGGCGATTGTGACGCTTTTAGATCAGGTGATCACCCTCTATATCTGGGTGGTGATTATCGCGGCGGTGGTCACCTGGGTGCGGGCCGATCCGTATAATCCGATCGTGCAGGTACTTAACCGCCTGACCGAACCGGTCTATGCGCGCATTCGCCGCATTATGCCCACCACGATTAGCGGGATCGACTTTGCGCCGATTATTCTGATTTTGGCACTGCAGTTTGTGAAGCTGTTCTTTATCCAGCTACTTTATGGCATGGCTGCCTAAGGTGCGCCGCCATCTTCTCTTGCTGCTTCTGCCCGCCTTTATCTGGGCGCAGCCGACGCCACCACCTCTGAGTTTTGATGAGCTGATGGAGGCGACCCCCAGCCGGGCCAAAGATTACGCCATTGAGCTCTATATGCAGCAGCGCGCCTCGGCCGATGAGGCCAGAGCGCTCTTTTTTAGGGTTCGCGCGCCGAAGACCACCCATCTTTCCGCTCTGGCCGAAAGAAGCGAGGACCCCGTGCTCTCGGCGATGCTCTCCTGTCGAAATGCCGCAAGCAAAGATCTGCTTGAGGTGTCACCCGCCTGCCTCTCGATCGCACTGAGCCCGGCGCGTGCGCTGCATTTAGAGCCCGGGCAGCGTCGAAAACTCGCCGATCGCGTTGCCCCGCTCGATCCGATTAAGGCACGCATTTTCCACGCGATGGCTGGCAGCGAGCCCCTGCGGCACTTAGGCGATGAGCCTGATGCCTTTTTTGCGGTGGCACTTCAGGCGCCACTGGCCTACCTGCGCGAGAGCGCCAACCAGCCGCTGAGCGCCGAACAGATCCGCGCTCTGGAGTCGGATGCACGCATGGGCCGTCTGGTGGAGCGCGCGCTGGTGCATGACTACCCTCAGGCGTTGCGCGAGTCGCTTCTTTTGATCGATCCGGCTCGTCTGGATCACCAAGGGGCCCTCTATCTGGGGCTACACGCACTACAGGCGGAGCGGAGCGATCTGGCTGTGCGCGCTTTTAGGGCGGCGGAGTCAAAGGGGTGGAGTCGCTACGGAAAGGACCGCGCCCTCTTCTGGCTCTGGAAGGCCAGCGGCGAAAAGGCGCATCTTCAGGAGCTGGCCAGAAGCCACGATGTCAACTTCTACGCCCTTTTGGCAAAGGAGCGGCTTGATCAGCCGTGGCCGGATGTGGTGACGCGCGTTTTGCCCCGCAGCGAGGCTCGGGCACACTATGATGAAAAGCGCCTCTTTGATCCCTTCTTCTGGGTAGATCTGCACCGCACGATTCGTAGCGGCAATACTCAGGCGATGGAGCGGGAGCTGCTGCGGCTAGGCCATAAGCGCGCTGAGCCGTACCGCGCGGCGATTGTGCGGGAGATGGGATCCGGGCGCGATCACTACTTTTTAAACCCCTGGCCTGATCTGATAGCCGATCTGGGCACCTCCGATCGGGCGATCTTCCTTGCGTTGATGCGCCAGGAGAGCCGCTTTATCCCGGCGGCCATCTCGGTTTCGTATGCGATTGGGAGCATGCAGTTCATGCCGTTTTTGATTGAGCATATGGATAAGGAGCGCGGCCAGCGGCCCGATGCGTGGGCGCACTTTAGCCCCTACAACCAGATCCCCTACGCCAAAGCCCACCTAAAATGGCTTCAGGCCCGTCTGGCCCATCCGCTTCATATCGCTTACGCCTATAACGGCGGTATCGGTTTTACCAACCGGATGCTAGCGGGCGAGATCTTTACCAAAGGCCCCTACGAGCCCTTTATGAGCCTGGAGCGGGTGCCGATCCAAGAGCCGCGCGAGTACGGCAAAATCATCCTGGCCAACTACGCCATCTACCGCAAGCAGTTTGGCGATCCGGTCTCTATTGAGCGGCTTTTGGAAATGTTAGTACCACCGAGCGATCTGTATCCCGATCTGTGAGCTTGAGCTGAAGTCGCGTGGCGCTTTGGGTGGGAAACTGAACAATATAGTAGCGGCTCCAGCGGTTAACCAGCGGCATCAGCTTTAAAAGCGGATCGTTGCGATCGACCGCCTCCACCTGGGTGGCGTTGGTGTCGTTGAGGCTCAGCTGAAAAAGCGGGTTGTGGATTCCCGCCTGATCACCCCTGAAATCATCGTGGATATAGAGCCCCACAAAGAAGCTCTCATAGCCCTGGTAGGCGGGCTCATCGGGGTGGGTGGCGTTGAGGTAGGTGGCGCTTAAGAGCGCTTTGCTCTCGAAGCGATCGGTCAGCTCGGCGCGCTGGGTGTGGGGCAGGGCGTCTATGTAGCTGCTGCTTCCCGTGAACCCGATAAAGGCCGACTGACCACATCCGGCCAGAAAAAACGCCAGCAGGAGAGCTGCTGAGTAACGCGCCACCACCATAGAGAGACCTTTGTTGCTTTTTGGTTGAGATTCTACCACACTCTGGCTGCCTTTAGCCCCCCTGGGCTACAATCACCCCAGCTAAAGACGAAGGGGTGTTGATGGGAAAAGTGGTCGCTTTTACCGGCCCTTCCGGCAGCGGAAAAACCACGCTGATTGAGAAGATCGCCCAGATTTTAGCGCCCAATAACCGGGTCTCGATTGTCAAAAACGATCCGGGGGATAAGGCGCAGTTTGATGTGGCGGGCAAAGACAGCCATCGCTTTTTTCATACCGGTGCGGAGGTGGCGGTGATCAGCCCGATGCGAACGACCCTCTTCTCCCATCGAACCCGCAGTGTGGACGAGGTGATTGATCTCTTTGGGGAGTTTGACTATCTACTGGTCGAGGGGCTAAAAAACCTGCCGCTTCCTCGCATCGCCATCTTTCGCGGGGAGATCCAGCCTGACTATTTCCCCTACTCACAGGCGATCGCAACCGATGAGAGCGTCGATCTGGAGGCTGCGGGCACACCCCGAACCCTCGATCGGCTCGATCTGAACAATCCGCAGATGGTGATCGAGTGGATTAATCGCTACGCAAAAGAGGTGTAAGCATGAAAGAGATTTTTGAGGCGGTCGGTAAGGCGGCTTTTCGGATACAAGAGGCGCTCAGCTACGACGATACCGGCTACGCCGATAACAAAAACGCCACCGGCGATGTGCAGCTCAAGCTGGATATCAAAAGCGACTATATCGTCGAGGAGGAGCTCTCACGCATCCCCACTGTAAAAGCACTGGCCAGCGAAGAGAAGGATCAGGTGGATCTGGTCAACGAGTCGGGCCGCTATATTATCGGTTACGACCCGCTGGACGGCTCATCGCTGGCCGATGTCAACCTCTCGGTTGGATCGATCTTTGGGATCTATGAGGGGGACCTTAATGGCCCCAGCCTCAAAGCCGCCATCTATGTGGTCTACGGCCCCCGTATTGAGCTGGTGAGCGCTTATCGTGATCGCGTGGAGCTGTGGCGGCTGGATCGAAACGGAAAGTTCAGCTTCGTGCAGACGCTCTCACTTAAAGAGCGGGGCAAGCTTCTAGCGCCCGGCGGCACACAAAAGCACTGGTATCCTCACCACAAAACAATGGTAGATGCGCTGTTTCAAGAGGGGTATCGGCTGCGCTACTCTGGCGGGATGGTGCCGGATCTGCATCAGATTCTGATTAAGGGCGGTGGGCTCTTTGCCTATCCGGGAACCAGCGATAAGCCCGAGGGGAAGCTGCGGCTGGTTTTTGAGGTGCTCCCCTTTGCGTTTGTCTATGAGATGGCCGGTGGGGAGGCGATTGACGATCGGGGCCGTCGGCTGATGGAGTACACGGTGGCTGGCCACCACGACACCTGCCCCTGCTTCTTTGGCTCCCGCGAGGAGATCGGGGCTGTCAAGCGGGCCTATGGCATCTGAAGAGCAGGTACTCGACTCGTATGAGCAGCAGCGCGAGGAGCTAAGAGAGCGGCTTGTGGCGTGCCAGCAGGCACAGGGAGTCAAAAGCTGTCTGGCCTGCCAGGAGCTGATCGGCTGCAAGCTGCGCCAAGGCTATGTCGATGCCGTCTATCGCAGCATGAGCAAAGGCGATACCGGCGGCTTTGAGTTTTGATGCGTTCAGCGATGATCGGCTAAAATAGTGTTAGATTTAGAATCTTCATACACGAAGTGAGACCATGAGCCAAACGCACCAAAATGCACCAACCCCCCCTAATGAGGATGAGATCGATCTAAGAGAGCTGGTGGGGACACTTCTGGATTATAAATACGCCATCGCCACCATCACAGCTGCCGTCACGGCGCTGGGTCTGCTCTATGCGTTTGTGCTGGCCACACCGGTCTATGAGGCGCGGGCGGTTGCGCAGATGGGTTACTATATGGACGGCACCAGCAAGAGGGCATTTCTTAAGGCCTCTGAGGTGGCGCCGGAGGTTGAGCTTCTGCTGGAGATTGATCGTGAGCCCGATCAGCCGCGCACAGCCTGGCTGGAGCGGATAGGGCAGCTGGAGCGGACCGCCTATCTGGAGATTGTGGCCCGATCGCACACCCCAGGTGGTGCTCGTGAGCAGATAGGTGAGGTGGTGCAGATGGTTCGCGCGATGGAGCGTGAGCAACTAGACCTCGCTAAAGAGGTCCGCCTGGAGGAGCTGCAGGAGATGAGAGAGGAGGCAGCGACCATCAGGGTGCAGATTGCAGCCATAGAGAGTGCGCTTGAGCGGGCTCGTGCTGCTGAGCCGGCACTGGTGGCGCTCTTTACGGTCGAGCAGCAAAACCGTGAACGGCGACTGCTTTCACTGGAGCGCGATCAGAACAAGCTCGAGCGCCGGATTGCGGCGATGGAGGCCTTTCACCCTGCTGCGCCGATAGCCGATTGGATTCAGGATAGCCAGTCGCCTGTGGCGCCCAAAAAGAAGCTGATTGTTGCCGTCTCGCTGGTGGCCGGGGGGATGCTGGCGATCTTTGGGGTCTTTTTCTGGGAGTTTGCCCGTAGCTTTAGTCGCTACCGTCAGGGTCGATAAGCAGCTGCTATGGTCATACTTGGCAACCACTACACGCTGCTACCTTGGGAGGAGGAGCTTCTTTTAAAGCGCCCCGGTGTGGGGCAGGTCATCTCGATCGAGCAGTACCCCGATCCCGATGAGACCATTGCGCGACTGGGGGAGATGATCGAGACTCATCGTATCAAGTTTGTGGTGCTCAATCTCCCGCGCCCCGCCTCTCGCAAACTGATCGCCTATCTCACCCGGCTCGATCTAAAGGGTGTGGAGTTTCTGACGCTGGAGCGCTTCATGGAGCGCTTTTTGGGTAAATGTTTTATCCCTGATGAGGAGAGCGCGCTTCGGTTTTTGCAGGAGATTCACCATCTAAACTGGTTTCAGCGCATCCAGAAGGGGGTGATTGACTATCTGGGTGCACTTCTTCTGGTGCTGCTGGCCTGGCCAGTGATGATCTGGGCGGCCTGCCGCATCCGTCGAGAGTCGCTCGGTCCGGTCTTTTTCTCCCAAAACCGTGTCGGTCGTGACGGCCACCTCTTTCGCTGTATGAAGTTTCGATCGATGCATCACGACTGCCACTTTGATCCCTACACCCAAAAAGATGACGATCGGATCTTTGACTTTGGCCACTTTATGCGCCGCGCGCGTATCGATGAGTTGCCCCAGCTTTTTAATGTCCTAAAAGGCGAAATGGCGCTCATCGGCCCCCGCGCAGAGTGGGATATTCTGGTCGGGGAGTATGAGGAGCAGATTCCCTACTACAACGAGCGCCACCTGGTCAAGCCAGGCATCACCGGATGGGCACAGGTTAACTACCCCTACGGAACCGGTCCAGAGGATGCTCGCCAGAAACTGATGTACGATCTCTACTATATCAAACACTGGTCAATCTGGCTCGATTTTAAGATCGCGTTTAAAACGATCGGTGTGGTACTGAAACGAAAAGGACGCTAATGCAACAAGAGCAGACGATCGCCGTTGTGGGTCTGGGCTATGTGGGCCTGCCGCTGGCAGCCGAGTTTGGCAAAACACGCACAACGATCGGTTTTGATATCAATCCGCAGCGCATTGAGGAGCTCTCAAACGGACACGATCGAACCCGTGAGCTCACCGCTGAACAGCTTGCAGCAGCCAGGCACCTGAGCTTCACCACCCAGCTCAGCCAGATCGCCTCAGCCAGCATCTACATCGTCACGGTTCCCACGCCGATCGATGCCCATAAAAGCCCCGATCTTACGCCACTGATTAAGGCGAGCGAGAGCATCGGTCGGGTGCTTAAAAAGGGTGATATCGTTATCTATGAGTCGACGGTCTATCCTGGCTGTACCGAGGAGGAGTGTGTGCCGGTCCTGGAAAAAGAGAGCGGCCTGAAGTTTAATGACGAGTTCTTCTGCGGCTACTCCCCCGAGCGGATCAACCCCGGTGATAAAGAGCACACTGTGAGCAAAATCCTCAAGGTGACCAGCGGCAGCACGCCTGAGATTGCCGATCGGGTTGATGCGCTCTATGCCGAGATTATCACCGCAGGAACCTACAAGGCGAGCAGCATCAAGGTGGCCGAGGCGGCCAAGGTGATTGAGAACGCCCAGC
The DNA here is from genome assembly GCA_003561815.1 of Campylobacterota bacterium. Classification (GTDB taxonomy): domain Bacteria; phylum Campylobacterota; class Campylobacteria; order Campylobacterales; family SZUA-545; genus CSSED11-302. The sequence continues at coordinate 10,231 of PWVP01000185.1, forward strand.
GGGATATCAATATCGCCTTTGTCAATGAGCTTTCGCTCATCTTTGGACGGCTCGGGATCGACACGGCCGAGGTGCTGGAGGCGGCGGGCACGAAGTGGAACTTTCTACCCTTTCGCCCCGGACTGGTGGGTGGCCACTGTATCGGGGTCGATCCCTACTACCTCACCTACAAGGCTGAGTCGATCGGTTATCACCCCCAGGTGATTCTCGCCGGTCGGCGCATCAATGATGGCATGGGGGCCTATGTGGCCAGCCAGACTGTGAAGCGGATGATCAAAAAGGGCCAGAAGATCGAGGGGGCGAAGGTGCTGGTGCTGGGTATCACCTTTAAGGAGAACTGCCCCGATATTCGAAACTCCCGGGTCATTGATATCATCCGGGAGCTGCAGGAGTTTGGCTGTACCGTGAGTGTCTGCGATCCTTGGGCCGATCAGGCAGAGGTGGCACACGAGTATGGGGCGATCGACTTTAGAAACGACCCTGAGAGCCTGGAGGGCGGTTATGGGGCGGTGATTGCCGCCGTCGGTCACCAGGAGCTTCGATCGCTCAACCCCCGCAGCCTGACCACCACAGAGGGGGTGGTGTTTGATGTCAAAGGGATCTTTGATAAAGCGCTGGTGGATGCGAGGCTTTAGCGCTTCGCCTTTTTGTAGCGCACCTTGGACGCTACCGCCTCTTTCTCCATCGCAAACCACCGCTTGCTAATGGCCGGGTCGCTGCTGCTCAAGACCGGCCGCTCCTCCTGCCAAAGCGCCTCATCGGGCTTAGGGCAGGCGCGGACACACTCGCCACAGTAGATGCAGAGGTAGGGGTTGTGGTGGTAGCTCTCCTTGCCAGCAGCATCACGGATAAACAGAATCGCCGCAGGCGGGCACGCCTTTTCGCACTTCAGGCAGAAGATACACGCCTCTTCGCTATAGCCGATCGCCCCCCGCGAGCCGCTAACGGGCGCGCGCGCGGCCGCCTCTTTGGGGGTGAGGGTGTCGGGTTTTTTGAAGAGATTAAGCAGCGCTTCGATTAGGGCTTTAAACATCCTCTCTCACTTTGCGGTACAGCTCATGCAGGGATCCAGACTGGCCAGGATCGCCGGAATGCTACTGTACTCCTGGCCTAAAAAGATCGCCTCAAAGGCCTTAAGATTAGCATAGGTGGGGGTGCGGATGCGCAGTCGCTCAAAGATCGCCCCCCCATTACCGCGCACATAGTAAAACAGCTCGCCCCTAGGCGCCTCAATCCGCGCCATCGCTTCCCCTTTGGGTCTGCCCCGCACCTTGCTAAGGTGCGCCCCCTCTGGCAGCCCCTCTAAAATCCTCTCAATCAGCTCAATGCTCTGCGCGATCTCCTCAAGCCGAAGGCGGTTGCGCGCATAGAGATCCCCCTCCAAAGCGACGATCGGCTCAAAGCCCAAGGCACGATAGGGCAGGTGACTGCTCTCGATTCGGATATCGGTACGCACCCCCGCTGCCCGCGCGATCGGTCCGACGGTGCCCAGCCGGTACGCCTCCTCAAGGGTGATAGCGCCCACCCCCTTAAAGCGCATCTGTGTGCTCCAGTTGGCCTCAAAGCGATCGCGCAGCCCTGAGAGCACGCTTTTAAGCGCACCCACTTTAGCCAGAAGCGCCTGTGCGCACTGGCTGTCCATATCCCGCGTGACACCCCCTAAGGTGGCGTAGTCAAACTGCACCCGGTTGCCACTGAGAATCTCTTGTGCCTCCATCACCCGCTCACGCTCCATCATGGTGTGCATAAAGAGCGCCTCATAGCCGCTGCTTTCAGCCACATGGGCCAGGCAGAGCATGTGTGAGTGGATCCGATCAAACTCCAGTGCGAGCATCCGAAGCCACTGGGCGCGTTCGCTCACCATACACTCGACGATCTGCTCGGTGGCCAGCACCGCTGCGGTGGAGTGGGTGATAGCGCAGAGTCCGCACACCCGCGCCACCACGAAGGGCACCTTTTTAAAGTCAAACCGGTTCATGCAGGCGTGCTCCACGCCGCGGTGGACATACCCCATATCGCTTCGCACGCTGACAATCCGCTCATTCTCGGTACTAAAGTCAAGCCGCAGGGGTTCAAGCAAAGCGGCGTGCTGGCTGCCCAGGGGGATATGCAGCTGCTTAATCATCGTCGCGCTCCCTGGGGGTCTTTAGAAGTGGCGCACGCGGCGCGTCGGGCTCTAAAAAGAGGCCCGGTTTAGCCCCCTCGAAGGCGACTCCTAACAGATCGCACATCTCCGCTTCACCCAGCGCACTAGCGGGGATGAGGGCTGCCAGGGAGGGCAGTGGTGCCTGGTACGCTACGCAGCTACTCAAGATCACCGGCTCCTCATCCCGCCCGATCGGCACAAAGATCCAGTCGATGAGTAGCTCCGCGCCGGTGTCGGTGGCATTGACGGTCAAAAACCGCCACCGCGTCGGGTCATAAAAGGCGCGAACCTCCCCTAAGAGCCTATCGGGCGTAATCTCAGTTCGTCTCATCAGAAACCTTTGCGGCCATCTGGCGGCGGATGGTCTGCTCGCCACTGCAGTAGAGCGGCCCTCTAAGCTGAAAGGGCCGCTCAATCTCATGGCTTTTGTGCTCTAAAATCTCCAGGGCGCGGGCTACCCCCTCAATAATCTGCTCCGGGCGTGCCGCGCAGCCAGCCACATAGCTATCGACCGGAATAAACTGATCGACCCCATCGCCCACATGGTACATATGGCGAAAGATGCCTCCACTGCAGGTGCAGCTTCCGACAGCGACAACCACCTTAGGCTCAGCCATCTGGGTATAGAGCTCCACGAGCCGATCGCGGCTTCGGTGGGTGACCGGGCCGGTGACCAGGAGGATGTCGGCCTGTTTGGGGTTGCCGCGATTCAGGATGCCCAGCCGCTCCACATCGTAACGCGGCGCCAAACAGGCGAGAATCTCGATATCGCAGCCGTTGCAGCTGCCAGCATTATAGTGAAGAATCCAGGGTGACTTTTTTCGAAAGCGCTCGAGTCTCATTGTATCCCTATCAGCAGGAGATTGATGGCCCCTAGCGGCAGCGAGAGCCCCAGTGTGATGGCGACGGTCTGCTGCCAGTTGAGCCGGGTCGTGGCGTTATCCACCAGCGTCACCAGCAGAAACACCACCGCAGCCAGCGCGAGCCCCAGAAGCCAGTTGGCCCCGCCAAAGAGCACGATAAAGGCGTAAGCAAAGAGGTACTCCAGCCACCGGGCGGTATAGAGCGCCTCATAAAAGAGGCCCGAGTACTCGATCTCGGCGCCACCGATAATCTCCTGATGCGCCTCAGCCATATCAAAGGGACTCTTTTTGAGCTTGGCCGGCATCACGATGATAATGGCGATCACGATCCCCCACATCGCCCAGAGCGGGGCACTGGAGAGCTCAAAGACCGCTTTCGCCTCGAAGCTGCCACTGAGGAAATAGAACCCCACACCCGCGAGTAAGAAGATGGGCTCATAGGCCAAGATCGCCAGAAGCTGCCGCATGCCACCCAGCTGGCTATAGACCGACCGCACACTAAAGGCTGCCACAATCAGAAAGCTATTGGCCAGCAGGTGCATAAAGATCACCATCAGCAGATCGCCACCGCTTAGCAGCACCGCCAGAGCCAGCCACATCCCCAGAAAGTGGAGTATCCCCAGATAGCCGTGCAGGGAGTGGACCACCATCGGTCGCTTATCGATCAGCTTAAAAAAGTCATAAAACGGCTGCATCAGCGGCGGCCCGGCCCGGCGCTGCATCCGCGCTTTGAGTTTGCGCTCCATGCCGTAGAGCACCCCGCCAATCAGTGGCGCCAAGAGAATAAGAAGCCACCCCACTACGCCACCCACAGCACACCCCCTAGCAGCACGATCAGGCCAAAGAAGATCGCCCCGATGATGGCCATCGCCCGTACGATCCAGCGCGGTGTGGGAAAATAGAAGGTCACCGGCTGCATCTCGATCCGCTCGCCACCGCTATACTCGCGTACCCGATCGACGCGGCGCATCCTTTTAAGCCCCGCTAGCGGCAGTAAAAGCAGCAGAAGCCACGCCCCTACAATCTGCCAAAAAGGCAGATCGCCACTGGGCAGCATCAGTGTCAGCCCCTTGTGTGCAATCTCAGATCCGGGGGCGAAGGGTTCGATAGCGGGTACGATCAGATAGACCAGCGTCGGGGCGATCAGGATCGCACTGAGTGCCAGCGTCACCCCTAAAAGCAGGGTGGTGACACTAAAAACCCTGGGGATGCGCTCGATCGTTAGCCCCATCTGGCTACCCGGCTTGCCCAGCATGTAGCCGGCCACTTTAAAGTAGAGCAGCGCAATCACCACGCTGCCCAGTGCCACGAAGAGAAACAAAAACGCGCTCTGTGCGGAGGCCTCAATCGCCACCCACTTACCCACCAGCGCCCCAAAAGGGGGCAGGGTGATACTGGCAAAGCCCAGCAGGACCAGAAAGACGCTCATGGGTGCACGAGAGAGCATACCCCCCATCTCATCGACCGACTTGGCGTGGTGAAGCTTCTCTAGCACCCCCGCCTCCATAAAGAGCATCGCTTTAGCCACGCCGTGAAAGAGGATCAGCGTCAAAGCCGCGCTAAGCGCCAGCGGGGTGGCAACCGCTGAGAGCATCACCATCAGCCCCAACAAAGAGATGGTGGAGTAGGCCAGGATCTCCTTAAGGTGGTTGCGCGCCAGGGCCACAAAGGCCCCTGCGACGAAGACAAACCCCCCAAAGTAGGCCACCGCCACTGCCAGCGGTGTCCCATGCAAAAGTACGCCGAGTTTCAGCACCATAAACGGCGCGATCTTGACCATCGTCGAGGAGTGAAGAATCGCGCTGACTGGAGTAGGGGCCACCATCGCCCCTAAAAGCCAGCGATCAAAGGGCATCTGCGCCCCCTTAATCAGCGCACCAGCGATCAAAAACGCCGCTGCACCCAGCGCCCAACCGCTCTGGCTCTCAAGAAGCGCACTAAAAAAGAGCGGCGCACCCTGCCAGATGATCACCCCCATGCCCAGCAGCAGCAGCACACCCCCAAGCTGATTCATCCAAAGAGCCTGCAGGCTGCTCAGGCGACTGGCTGCGTCGCGACGCCACCCGATTAGGATAAAGCTACTGAGGGTAGTGAGCTCAAAGAGCAGAAAAAAGAGCTCAATCGAGTCGGCCACAAAGAGGGCGTTCATCACCCCTAAAAAGGCGATCAGGATCGCCACAAACGCCTGCTGTCTTCGAGGGGAGTCGCTCTCGTGGCGCATATAGCCCACCGCGTACCATGCGATAAGCCCCCCCACACCTGTGACCAGCAGCCAAAGCGTCGCGCCCAGCTTATCCACCACAATCTCAGCCAGCGGCGCAGCGCTTAAGGCGTAGAGCACCCACCCTAAAAGCGCGCCTTGTAGCAGTGCCAGCAGCACGATCAGCCGATGGTTTTGGCGCACCCCCACCCAAAGAAAGTAGCCAATCAGGGCAAAATCGAGCAGCACGATCGCTGCGTGCGTCCAGGCTGGCAGCGCGATGGCGACACTCTGGGCGTGCAGCAGCCACGCCAGCAGCGCCGCACTAAAGAGCAGCGCGCTTGAGAGCACCACCAGCGGCCCATAAAGCCTCCGGGGGGCGCCATAGACCACCAGTGCCAAAAGCGCCGGCCCCAGAATTAAAAAGAGTGTCAGGTTTTCGATCAAGTAGACACTTTCGGGTGGTTTTCGTACTATTGTAGTCTAGATCAGATTCACTTGCGAAAACCAAACGGTTACTTTTACGCCAACTCAGTAAGCGCTGGTATAATAAGGCCCACTAAGTGCCGCTAACTTTAGATGCTGAAGGTTTATCCAGCTTGAGACTCAAACAGCCCCAAAATGGCTTTCGCTACAACACCGACTCCATTTTGCTCTATCAGTTTGCCGCCGCTTCGACGCCTTCAGGGCGGATGCTGGATGTGGGGTGCGGCTGTGGCGTCGTGGGGCTGCTTCTCGCGCGGGATTTCAACCTCACCCTGACCGGGGTGGATATCCAGGAGGAGATGATCGCCTGTGCTAAAGAGAACGGCGCGATGAACAACCTCAAAGCCCGCTTTTTTCAGGAGGACTTTCGCCACTTTAAAAGCCCGGAGCGCTTTGAGAGCATTGTTTGTAATCCCCCCTTCTACAGCGAGAAGACCCTTACCAGTCAGAACCCCTCGCTGCGTCTGGCCCGCTACCGTGATGCCCTGCCGCTGACCGATCTGCTCAGTCGCTGCAGCTCGCTTCTCACAAGCAAGGGGAGTCTCTTTTTCTGTTACGAAGCCTCGGTGCTGCATGAGGCGCTCGTAGAGCTTAAAAGGCAGCGTTACCACCTTAAGACGCTGCAGTTTGTCCACCGCGATCACAGCGCGCCTGCGCGGCTGGTGCTGCTCCAGGCGCGAAAGCTGCCCGTACGCGCCACCATCACCCGGGCGCCCATCTTTTTGCATGAGGCCAACACCGTCTCCGTGGCGATGAATCAGTTTGCCCAAAGAGCCAATACCCTGTGTGTCGCCTAGAGACGCCCCTTGTGAGTTGTGAAGGGTATAGGTACCGGTTTGACCCCTCTGCGTGCGCGGCGTGTGGTGGCGCCTGCTGTACGGGCGAGCGTGGCGAGATCTGGATCGATCGCGAGGAGATTTTGGCCCTTTCAGAGCTGCTGGGTGAGCCAGAGGAGGTGGTGATCGGGTGCTATCTGCGCCGTGAGCGCACCGGCTACACCATAAAAGAGCGCCAAGTGCCCGAGGGGTACGCCTGCTGGTTTTTGGATCCCCAAAGTGGCGGTTGCGGTATCTATGCCGCGCGCCCCAAGCAGTGCAGAAGCTTTCCGTTCTGGCCTCTTTTTAAGAGCCGCCCGCAGCTGCTTGAGGCGGCCTGTCCTGGGGTGCGCTTATGAGAGTATCGATGCGTCGCGCGGCCGCTGTGCTGATGGTGGCGTGGCTTTTAGGGGGGTGTGCGGCGCTAATGGATGGTTCGCCGCACTTTGAGCAGCGGGATCTCTACACCATGATGGCGATGGATGCTCTAAGCCGGGAGGATTACGATGCGGCGGCGGAGTATCAGCGGATTTTGCATGAGAACACCGGCGAGGATCGCTTCTTTTATGATCGCATCGACTCACTGCTGCGCGCCGGGCGGTACCGGGAGGTGATCGCGCTCACGCGCGCACGGCTGGAGGTGGGCGAGGAGAAGATCGCCAGACGCTATAAAGCTTACGCCTATGCGGGCAAGCAGCGCTACGAGCGGGCGATCGCGGTGGCCAAAGAGCTCATCACCTACGATCGCCAGGCGGAGGATTACCTGCTTTTGGGGGATCTGATGATCCAGGGGCGCAACCAGCCCGATGAGGCGCTGCGCTACTATAAAGGCGCCTACGCACTCGATCCGGCCGAGCGGACGGTCGATGCGATCGCCACGCTGCTAATCGAGACACAGGGTGCACACCAGGAGGCGTTTGCCTACTATGAGTCGCACATCCTGCAGTATGGCTGCAGTGAGTTTCTCTGTCAGAAGGTGGCCAACTACTACGCCGGACGGGGCAATATCGAGGGGGTGATTCGCGCCTATCGTCGTATCTTTGATGCGCGCCAGGATCCCATCGTCGGCCAGAAGCTTATCGAGCTCTACCTGCTGCAGGAGTCCTATGAGACGCTGGCGCAGTGGCTGGAAAAGAGCGGCTTTGATGATGGGGTGCTTTTAGAAATCTATCGCTACCAGGGAAAGAGCCTCAAAGCCGCCGAGGTGGCCAAACGGATCTATCATGATACGCAGGATTCGGACTATCTGGCCCTTTCGGGGATGCTGCTCTATGAGGCGGGCTCCACCCCTAAAAGGGTACAAAAGGCCATCAAGAGGCTCGATCGCGCCGTCAGCCAGGGGAGCCGCGAGCCGACCCATCTGAACTATCTGGGCTATCTGCTCATCGACTACGGCATCGATGTCGATCGGGGGGTGAAGCTGGTCAAAGAGGCGCTTTTGAGCGATCCGCACAACCCCGCCTATCTCGATTCGCTAGCGTGGGGATACCATCTGCAGGGGCGACATGGCGAGGCGCTGGAGGTGATTGAAAAGGCCCTGAGAGGGCTGCCCGATGATCCGATCGTTCTAGAGCACTATGAAGAGATAAAAGAGGCCCTAAGGAGGGGTGAATGATTTTAGATGAGATAATTAAAAAGACCCGAGAAGATCTAAAAGCGCGCAAAGCGAGCCTACCGGAGGATATGCTGGGGCGAAGTTTGAGCATGAACCCCTTTGTGCCCCGCGATGCGATCGCTGCCTTAAAAAGCGAGTCTGACGATCCGCTCAAGATCATTGCAGAGGTGAAAAAGGCGAGCCCCTCCAAGGGGGTGATCCGCGAGGCGTTTGATCCGCTACTCATTGCCACAGAGTACACCAAAGGAGGGGCCAACGCCCTTTCGATTCTCACCGAGCCGCACTACTTTCAGGGGGATATCGAGTATATCTCCATGATTCGCCGCTACACACCGCTGCCACTACTGCGCAAAGATTTTATTATCGATCGCTACCAGCTGATTGAGGCGCTGGTGTATGGGGCCGACTTTGTGCTGCTGATCGCCTGCGCGCTCTCAACCAAAGAGCTCAAAACGCTGCTGAACTTCAGCCGCCATCTGGGGATGGAGGCGCTGGTGGAGATTCACGATCGCACCGATCTGACCAAGGCGATCGCCGCTGGTGCCGATATCATCGGAATCAACCACCGCAACCTTCAGAGCTTTGAGATGGATATGGGACTTAGTGAGCGGCTAATCGGGCTGATCCCCAACGGCAAAGTGATTGTCGCCGAGAGTGGGCTGAGTGAACACAGCCAGCTTAAGGAGCTTCACCGGATCGGGGTGGACGCCTTTTTGATTGGCGAGCACTTTATGCGCCAGGAGGATCTGGCCGGGGCGGTTGCGTCGATCAAGGGGCGCTAAAAGATGGCGGCGTGTGTGCAGTTAGGCGGCTGGTTGGAGTGGACGCTTTTGGTGCTGCTTTTGGGGTTGATGGTGACCCTCTATCAGCAGACGCGCATCGCACCCACCCCAATGCCGCAGATGGCGCCCATCACCGAAGGCTCGGGCCTGCTGGTCTATGAGCGCAAACGCCAGCCGCAACAGCCAGCCGAGATCGTACCCCCTATAGAGGATCCCATCCAGCACGAAGCGCCCAGGAAGCGCCCTGAGCCG
>PWVP01000240.1 GCA_003561815.1 Campylobacterota bacterium
CAAAGTGTTCGAATAGAAATAGTTGTTTGTTGTTGTGTTGCGAAACAGACCGAAGCGTGTTGCTTAGGTTTGTTTGGCTTGCTTAGTTGTCAAGGAACTGTCCAAGCGCTGCGGCACTTACGGTCTTTTTAATGACCGGTTGGTGACCCACTGCGTTTGGTAGGGCGGAATTATAGCGGGGGGTTTCTTAATTGTCAAGGGCTAAATCGGCAAAAGCGGCTTAAAATTTGAGAGTTTTTTGAAAAAGGACGGTTTTAGGGGGTTTGTGGGGCGATCGGCCCCGATTACGGGGGCCGATTATAAAGATGCGAGGATGATTACTTCAGAACCTCAGGCTCTTGAACATCGTAGAGGATATCATCCCACGGATGGCGGTACATCGGCATCGCCAGACGCTTCTCATCCAGCGCATGGCCGATAAAGCCGATCGCGCGCCCGAGAATAAAGAAGGCGTTGAGCGCACCGGAGTTGATAAAGACCTCAATCTCATCCTCCGGATAGCCCAGCGCGTGCCACATATCGACCATCAGAACGCCGATACAGCCGTCCACATTGAGGATCAGGCTATCTTTCTTAGAGGTGGTCAGCTCCTCGACCTTAAGCGCATAGTCCAGCAGCGGCGTCGCCGGGAAGTGCTCGGAGACATACTTCTTCAGGCCGCTGACGCGCAGATCGGGGTTTCGCACCGATTTAATCCGGTGGCCGATCCCCGGAATCGGGGTGCCCTCTTTTTTCATATGGGCGATAAACTCATCGGGGCTGAGATTGTTCTCATAGGCGTACTTAAAGTATTTGGCCGCCCCATCGATCGCCCCACCAAAGCGCGGCCCGATGGTCAAAATCCCCGAGATGACACAGTCGGTCACATTTTTACCCGCACGGGCGGTCACTTTGGCGTTGTGCGCACCGCTCACCGCCGGACCGTGGTCGGCAACGGTCTTAATCACCGTCTCGATAAAGTCGGTGGCCCACCTGGGGTAGCGCTTCTTAAACCAGAGCAGACTGATCACATCGCCCACGCTGTAGCCGGTATCCGGGGTGGCGACACCACTGATGGGCACGCCGCAGTAGGTCGCCTCTTCGCCGCGATCGTCACTGATGGTACAGATAAACTCAGTGCCTTTGCGCACACGGCCCGCTTTGGCCAGCTTATTGTAATCCTCCGGAATAGCGGGAACCTCCGGCTCGGCGATCTCCTGGAGGGCGCCTTTAGCCTTTAGCTCCTGATAGACCTTCGCGATGGTCTGGGGCAGATCGTTAAAGCTCTCGGGCACATGGATACCCGCCTCTTTCATCGCTCTGTTTTTCGCTTCGGCGGTTTCGGCATCGGCGTTGGCGCTCGCCCCGGCGTGGCCAAACTGCACACCGGTGGTGAAGTGTTTGGCGATCGTACCGATACACCAGGCGATTACCGGCTTTTTGATCTGGCCGGACTTGATCGCTTCGATGATGCGGTACTCCTCGGTGCCGCCCACTTCACCCAGCATCAGGTGGTATTTCACCTGCGGGTTGGACTCCATGCGCAGGATATGATCAATGAAAACCGATCCCACGAAGCGATCGCCCCCAATCGCCACACCTTCGGCGATGCCGTCAGCGTTGATGGCGATAATGTTACTCAGCTCATTAAAGAGACCGCCTGAACGGGTTACCAGACCGCAGCTGCCCGCACGGTGGAGCTTGGATCGGACAATGTTATCGATGGTGCCGCCCACATTGGCGATCTTAAAGGCGCCGGGCCAGATGCCGCCCACGGTGGCTGGACCGATAATCAGCTTGCCAGCCGCTTTGGCCGCGTGGTTCATGGTGCGCGCCAGGCGCTCAGGGATCCCCTCGGCGGTGACCATGATGGTCTTGAGCGAGTCGATTGCGATCGCCTCCATGGTCACATCATAGGCGGTGCGAAACGAGGCGAAGTTCATCAGCGAGTCAGCATCGGGATGTGCTGCCGCCGCTTCGGGCGTGGACTTATAGACCGGGATCATCACCTCCACGGTGCCGAAGAAAAACTTCTCAAACTTCGCACCGCTGGTGGGGGCCACAATCGCACAGACCGAAGGGGTTTTGCGGCGAATGACATAATCATAATCCAGCATCCGCTGGATGGCGCTTTTGTTGTTGTTCCAAAAAATCGCTTGAGATTCGGGTGTAAATAGTGCTGCCATAGTCTCTCCCTTACTTGTTTTCCAGCGCCATGCGCACGATGTCGGTTACATGGGTCTCCGGGCCGTAAACCTCGATCGGCAGACCGAGACGATCGGCGGCGGCTTTGATGTTTTTAAGGCCAATCTCGTAGTTGGGCCCGCCACGGCGAACATAGATGGTGGTGCCGACCGCTTTCATCTTATCGGCCATCTTCTCAAAGGCCTGGATAATCCCGGTGAAGGTTTTGGCCACATCGGTGAAGTTCGCAATCGCGCCGCCAATAAGCATGATTTTGCCCTGGCCGCTTTCGTGCTTTTCGCGGGTCATCAGATCGATGACGGTCTCGGCATAGAAGCGGGTCTCATCGGTGGTGGGGTTGCCCGAGTACTCGCCGTAGTTGGAGAGCTCCTCGACCCCGATGAGATCGGCGATGGTGTCGGCATAGACCACCGAAGCACCGCCACCGGCCACCATCGTCCAGACGCGCCCTTTGGGGTTGAGGATGGTGAGCTTCAGTGACGCGCCGGACTTCTCATCCGCCTGTTTAATCGCCTTCTCCTCAGGGCTCAAGGCCGCCATACCAAAGGCGGTGGGGAAATCGATATCGCCCCAGGCTTTGGCCATCAGGTAGCCAGCGGTGTCATCAAGCCGCGCGACGAGATCGAGCAGATAGACTCGGTTTTCGACCATAACGATCGGGTTGATCTCCAGATAGGCGAAGTGGTAGTCACGGAAAAAGCGATAAAAGCGCACCGCAAACTCTCCGAAGCGCTCTTTATCCGCCACATCGGCCGGAACGCTTTTGCGGATCATCTCAGCGATCGCCTCATCGGTGGCATCCACCGGAACTTTCACCTCGGTCACCTTATCCCAGTTCTCCTCCACCTCGATACCGCCATGCGCGCTCATAAAGAGGCTGTCGGTCTCATCACCGGTGGCCGCTGCGATATAGTACTCCTGGCTATCCTCGTGGGGCACAAAGGGCTCGACAATAAAGTGGGTCAGCTCGCCGGACTGGCCGGTGTGCAGCGTGGTGCTCTGGCTGCGCTTCTCATCGATCCACTTCGTCGCATCGGCGAGCTTCACATCGCCGGGCTTGTTGACTTTAAACTGCACCAGACCATTGACGCCGCGCTTACCAAAGAGCATATCCGGCTTGCTCACCAGCGCTTCGTTCTCCAGCCAGCTGGCCTCTTTGGCTTTAGATTTTAGCTCGTCGCCACTGCTGACGAGTGCCGATTTGAACGCATACTCAAATGCATCACCGAAATAGTTGTCCCACGCTTTAGCAAAGAGGGCTTTGCCATCAAACTCGCGGATCGCTCGCTGGGCCATCGAAACTCCTTGGGATGGTTTTGTAGAATTGTAACACTCCGAGTGTCTTAGCAGAGTCAATGATGGGGAGAAATTTAGAAAATCTTCGATCTTATGAGTAGAATCGAAACATAGCCGATCGGATATGTTTCTTTTGGTTACATATTCGCGGTTTTGGGGACTAATGGCAGTTGGGCTATGATCGCGTCTATGGAACAGTATAAAGTGCGCATTGAGGAGAAGTCTTTTGATATCACCCTGCATCAAGGCGGCGATCCTGCGCTCATGGCCGCCCTGCGCGCACTCGGGCCCCAGGGCGAGCGCATCGACTCAAAAGCGCTTTTAGAGGCGTACCTCTCCAAGTCGGTCGCCTATGAGAAGCTCAAGCGGGAGATGGAGCAGATCGAAGCGCAGCTAGAGGGGATCTAGCGGCACCTTTAGATCCTCTAGAGCGGCTTTAATCTCCGCGCGGCGTTTGGGGTGGGTGGTGCGCTCTAGAAGCCAGATGAGATCCTCGCGCACCATCTGGCGCTGCCCCTCCTGGGTGCGGACATAGATCAGCGCCTCTGCCAGCCAATCATCCATCTTAATCGGGCCGATTCGCTTCTGATCCTCCTCAAGCGCCTCGATCCGGCCGGCGAGCTCGCGGAGCCGATCGCCGCTGGCTGGCACCCGATAGGTCACGCGCAAAAGTGCCTCGCCCATCAGTAGATCGAAATCACTCGGGTTTTGCATCTGCGCGCTCTGGAGCAGATTAAGCGCCAGATCGCTGCGATCGTGGATAGAGGCGAGGTAGGTCGCACCATAGATCACCGGCTCGGTAAAGTAGGGATCTAAAAGCGCCACACTATACAGTGCCGCGTGGACCTCCTCAGCTTGAGCCGCATCGCCCCGGCCCCACTCGTCGATATGGCGGCTCTTTAGCCAGATCCAGTCAGCGGTTAGATTGCCCGCCGGACCGCTTAGGGCGCTTAAGAGCCAGGGGTGGGCAAAGAGCGCGCCGATTCGCTCGGAGTGGGCCAGCTCCGGACGGGGCAGCAGCGCCCCCGCCGCCAGAAAGAGCAGGGCCGCTAGCACGAGGCGAAACACGCTAAAGGGGCTTTCGGCCAAAACGCCAGGCAGAGAGCTCGAAAATCAGCCACCCCAAAAGCAGCGCGTACCCCACCGGCAGAAACAGATGCTCAAAGGGCTGCCACGCGGCACCCGAAACCAGTGCGCTGCTGTGATCAAAGAGCGAGAAGTTGGGCCAAAGATGAAAGAGCAGTGAGGCCAGAGGGGCCAGATAGGCTGCACTCTCCTCGTAGCGGGTGTAGAGATAGAGCTCATCCACGCCGTTGGCGATTATCACGATCGCGGCACTGTAGAGCACCGCCGATGCAGGCGCCACAAAGCGCGAAAGGGCCAGCACCCAAAACCCCGCCAGTAGTGCCGAGAGGGCGAAAAGCACCCCCTGCCACGCGACTGCACTATTGGCTAAAAGCAGATTTAAGAGCGCCAGTGCCACTAGAAGAGGCAGCGCTGAGAGCAGCAGCGCGCCAAAACGGCCCGCCTCATCCCCCCGACGCGAAAGGGGCGTGCTCAGCGGCAAGCGCGCCAGCTTTGCACCCGCTTCGTTTTTGCTCAGCTCATAGGCCCACAGCAGCAGCAGCGCATGAAGCCAGAAATATTGCGAAAAAAGCAGCAGATCGTAAAAGAGTTTGTAGGGTTGGCCAATGTCGGCGCTCGAAAGCGCTAGAGCCGCGAGAATAGAGAGAGTCAGGAGAAAAAGAATCGCTTTCAGAAGACCCGATCGCCAGAGCGATCGGGCTAGAAATAAAAGAATAGATGCCAACTACTCTGTAAAACCAGTGCCAGTTACAAACCGGATGTTCCCAGTTGCGTTACTATAAACCCAATGCGTGTTGGTGTTGACCTCAGCACCCGTGTCGCTTATCTGAGAGCTAGCAGGACCACTAATCCGTATGTTTGTCTCAGCAATTGCGCTTGTTCTCCACTGTCCACGATTACCTGGCTCAAACACAAGGGCTAAAGTGTGCTCCGCATCCGACAAAACAGCATCTGTCTCAAGGCTTCGACTTGCACCTTCAGCCACACCAGAACCACTCGTGCTTAGGC
>PWVP01000070.1 GCA_003561815.1 Campylobacterota bacterium
GATCATCAGATCCAGCAGCTGTTTCACCTCGGTCTGAAAAGCGTGTTTGGACATAGCAACTCCTGTTGTGTTGGGATTTTCGCGTGATTATAGCATAAAACTTGATAGAATTGCACTAAAGTCTTGCTTAAACTCTGGCACTTTAGCATCAAGAGTGATAAAAGTCCCCGCTAACTTCCCATCTGCCATAATAAGGAGATGACAAAAGGGGCTAAGTGAGCAATAAACTGATTTTGATCGGCGCCTCCACGGGGGGGCCGGGCCATCTGGATCGGATCTTTCGCGCTCTGCCGGGGGACTTTGAGGTGCCGGTGGTGATCGCGCAGCATATCAACGAGCAGTTTCTGCCCACCCTCTGTGAGAGTCTTTCGCAGGCTTCGGCGGGCTTGAGGGTGAAGATGGCCGAGATGAGAGCGCCACTTGAGAGGGGCGGCTACATGACCCACCGTGGTGTCAACCGCTTCTGTAAAGAGCCCCGTCCGCTGATGCTCGATCGCTCCATCGCCTGCGGCGATCACGCCCCCAGTATCGATGAGCTCTTCTTCTCTGCGCGCGCGCTGCTCGAGCAGCGTGTCGAGGTGCTGGCCGTGCTGCTAACCGGCATCGGCCACGATGGGGCGGAGGGGCTGAGTCTGCTGCGTCAGGCGGGGGCTTTGACCCTGGCTGAGAGCGAGGAGAGCGCCATCGTCTACGGGATGCCCCGTGCGGCGATCGAGCAGGGGGCGGCCATGCAGGTACTCAATCTCGACGGGATTATCGGCGCGATAGGGGAGTTTGGTCGGTGAGCTACGAAAATCATCCGGCCATCGAGGCGCTTTTAGATGACTTCTACCGCCGTACGGGGATCTACTTTAAGGAGAAGCGGGCGATTGTGGCCCAGCGGATTGTGGACTTTTTTGCCCTTCGGCACGAGGAGAACCCTGAACGCTTTCTGGAGCTTCTAAAAAACGATGAGACCCTCTATCAGGCATTGACCAATCTGCTCACGGTCAATGAGACCTACTTCTTCCGCGAGGCGCGCACCGTGGAGATTTTCGCCCAAAAGGCGCGTGAACTTACAGGGCGCTTTGGTGTGCTCTGCCTGCCCAGCAGCACCGGAGAGGAGGCTTACACCCTCTCTATCGCCCTTCTTGAGGCGGGGGTGAGTCCTGATCGCTACACCATTGTCGGCGGGGATATCAACAGCGAAGTGGTGCGCCAGGCGAAAGAGGGGGTGTTTGGCACCCGCAGCCTCTATCGCACCCCCGAGGCGATTCGCCAGCGCTACTTCGAGCCGATCAAAGAGGGGATTTTACGGGTGCGCCCGGAGGTGAAAAGGCCGGTTAGCTTTCGCCAGCTCAACCTCTTTGAGTCCGCGTTGGAGCAGGTGGGCCCCTTTGAGTTTATCTTCTGTCGCAACCTGCTTATCTACTTCGATCAGGAGAGCCGCATTCGTGCCGAGAGGGCGCTCTATGGGCGACTCAAGCCCGGCGGCTATCTCTTTATGGGGCATGCGGATCTGATCAAAAATGTCAGCAGCCTGGAGCGCCACTTCGATCGCGGAATACTCTACTATCAGCGCCCTACTGCACCTTGAACTCATCAAACCCGGCGGGGATATCGGGATAAAAAAGCGCCTCTTCCAGCCACGGATCCATCTGCGGGGTGGCAAACTCGATGGTGACATTGTGCTCAAGCTCATCGCGGTAGTGCAGACGGATGATAAAATTCTCATCGTGGGTAAACTCAACCGGCGTGTCGTTAAAGAGTGCCCGGCGTTTGCCCGGTGCGATCGCCTCGCTTTTATGAAAGAGTTCCAGAATATTCTGGGCGGTCGATTGGCGCATATGTGTCGCTTGAAAGAGCCCCGGCTCAACGACTGTTACCGCCTCACCGCGGATATAGATGCTCTTTTCGATCGGGGTGGTATAGATCCAGAGCGCCCGATCAGGCTGCATCAGATAGAGGGTGCCGCTGTAGCGGATGCTCTGATCGCTATCGGTGGTGACACTCTGGTTAAAATCGACCTGCAGGGTCTCAAAGTCGATCGGACGGCTCAGCAGCCAGCTGGCCAGAACCGCCCAGAGGATCAGCGTTCTCATAAAGCTCCTTTTACTATTCAGGGAGTTTAGGGGGTAGAGGCTTAAAACAAACCGACCAAGAGGAGAGAAGCGTGGCAGCGATACAGGGAGCCGGAATCGGCCTGCGCCGGGAGTTTTTGCTGGATGTGGCCCAGAGCCCCCTTCGGCCCGACTGGCTGGAGGTTACGCCGGAAAACTGGCTTGAGATGCCGGTGTATTATCGATCCGCCTTTGAGAAGGTGGCGCAGGATTTCCCCCTGGCCGCCCACGGGGTCAGCCTCTCGATCGGCTCACCCGATCGGCCCGATCGGCGTCATCTTGTGCGCCTAAAAGCGTTTCTTGATCGCTACGCCATTACTCTCTACTCGGAGCCCCTGAGTTTTTCCAGCCTCAAGGGCAAGCAGAGCTATGAGCTGCTGCCGCTTCCGATGACGCCTGCGATGCTACGCCATTTGGTCGATCGGATCGATGAGGTGCAGAGCTTTTTAAAGCGCCCGCTGGTGCTGGAGAACGCCACCTGGTATGCTAATCAGGGCGCCTCGATGCCCGAGGCGAGCTTTATCAACGAAGTGCTCAAAGTCAGCGGCGCCAAACTGCTGCTTGATATCAACAACCTCTATGTCAACGCCTTTAACCACGGGTTTGAGCCCGGCGACTTTATCGACGCGCTCGATTTAAGCCCCATCGCCTACTACCATGTGGCCGGACATCTGGAGTTTCGCCGCGATCTCTGGATTGATACCCATTCACAACCCGCTAAAGAGGCGGTGTGGCAGCTGCTCTTGAGTGCCTACAGTAAAGCCCCCGCACCGGTACTGATTGAGCGCGATGGCGATGTACCTGACACGCTTGAGGGGCTTTCAGATGAGTATGCCCGCGCGCAGCAGGTGATCGCGCTGGCGCCGCATGGGCCCTGCCGCCCCTCTAAGCCCGGGCGCGCCCAGCCGCTAGCGCGTGCTCACACCGAGGATCTTCAGGGGGCGTTTAAGGCGATGGAGCGTCTCTTTGAGGTGGCGCAGGGGAGGCGCTCTGAGCCGCGCTTTGCGATCTATGGCCATCTGGTGGCTTGCCGCCACGAGGAGCTGCTCTCATCGGTCTTTAGGCGGCTAAAGGCGCTCATAGAGCCCGATGAGTGGCACAAGTGGGTGGGGCGCTTTATCGCCCATGGTGCGCGTAGCCCGCTTCTTTGGCGCTCTGCCGGGGAGTTTCGCCGCTTCTTAAAAAAGGAGCAGCGGGGAAACAAGCGCCGCTGGATCGGCGATCTGCTCTGGCTGGAGTGGCACACACTCGCCCTTTTGACCCGAAGAGCCCGCCTGAGTGCGCGCCCGCACGATTGGCGCACGCCGGTGGTGCTCTCCTCTGCCGCGCGGGTGCGCTGGCTAAAAGCGCCGGTGTTTGATCCGAAGTGGCGCCCTGATGATGGCGCGCGCCCTTGTGGTTATCTGCTCTTTTTGGATCCCGATACGCTGAAGGTAGAGGGGCTGGTGCTCACGCGCTTTATGACCGATCTGCTCACCCATCTGAAAAAGCGGCGCACCCTAAAGGCGGCCATTAAGCACTGCAGTCGCCAGCACGGTCTCAAGCCCAAAGCGGTTCGAGAGGTGATCGCGCCAGCGCTGAAGATTTTTGTGCAAAAGGGGGTTTTGCTCGCGGATTAGAGCAGGGTGCGCTCGGTGATCCGCTCAAGCTCCCCAATGCTCTGAAGCTGGTTGTAGTAGTGGCGAATCTGTTGCTCCCTGGCTCGGGAGAGGGCCGCCTCGGCATCGATCAGCTCTGTGGCGCTGGCAAGCTGGTTTTCAAAGCGGTTGCGAACCGCCCGGTAGTTCTCCTGTGCCGCCTTTAGTGCGATCGAGGCGACCTCCAGCGCTTCGAGGCTGAGTGAAAGCCGCTCGTAGGCGCTTGCAAGCTGCAGCTCAATCTGGCGAAGCGTTTCGGCCCGCTGGCTCTGGATCTGGCGCAGTTGGTAGTGGGCCGCCTCCCGCTCCCGGACGGTCTGAAACCCGCTAAAGAGCTGCCAGTTGAGCGTCGCGGTGGCGACGCGCTGATCGGAAGGGCCTTCAACACCACTCTCGTAGCTGTAGTGCTCCTGGGAGAGGGCGAGGTCCAAAGTGGGCAGAAAGCCTGCCGTGAGCGCCTGATGCTGCGCTCTCTGTGCGGCGATAAGCGCCTGAAGTGCTTGCAGCTCACTGCGTTGTGTCACGGCGCGGCCAAGCTCCTCTTTAGGCGGCAGCGTAGAGGGGTGGCTTGCAATGGGCTGGGGGGTGCTTGAGAGCGGCTGGCCGATGAGCGACTCCAGCTCTAAAGTGGCCATGCGCAGCGCGCTTTTGGCCTGAAGCACCCGCTCCTGGGCGTTGGCCGCCTCCAGACGCATCACGATCCGCTCGTGGGCGGCGATAAGCCCCTGCTCATAGAAGGCCTCCGCGTCAGCGGCCTGTCGTTTGACGGCGCGAAGCGACTCTTTTTGGGCCTGGAGGTTCTCGCTCGCGCGGTGGTACTCAAAAAAGGCCCGTTTAGCCTCCAGGCTCAGATCCGCCCGTGTGGCGCTCTGCTCATGCATGGCGGCCACCGCTTGGGCCTGTCGGCTCTGAAAAAGGCGCCGATCGCGAAAGCCGCTAAAGAGATTGAGGCTGGCGCGGGCGTAGAGGGTCTGATTGGGCTGATTGCTGCTGTGCTCGCGATCGACCCGGCTGGCCCCCACATCCAGAGTGGGCCAGAAGGCCGAACGGGCCGCATCGGAGTGCGCACGCGCGCTCTTCAGTGCCGCGGTGGCCTGCTGCATAGAAGGGTGGGTGGCTACGGTCTTTTCGATCGCCTCCTCAAGTGTGAGGGCCAAAAGCGGAGCGGCCAGGGCCAAAAAAAGGAGAGTGAGTTTTTTCATTCTGGCTCCTTGCCTCCAATCTTCTCCATTTTAATCACATAGCTCAGAAGGGGCGGAATCACAAAGATCACAAAGAGCGTCGAGAAGAGCAGCCCCCCGGTAATCACACTACCCAGACCACGGTACATCTCAGAGCCGGGTCCGGGCATCAGCACCAGCGGCATCATCCCGAAGATAGAGGTGAGGCTGCTCATATAGATGGGGCGCAGACGGGTGCGCACCGCCTCTTTGATGGCCGCCATGTGCTCGAGCCCCTGATAGCGGATAAAGTTAAGACTCTGATGCACAATCAAGATCGCATTATTGACCACAATCCCCACCAGAATAATAAAGCCCAGCATGGTCAGGATATCCAGCGCCTGTGGCGCGATCAGCAGATTGGTCATCTGCAGCCCCACAAACCCGCCGGCGGTGGCCAGCGGCACGGTCAGGAGGATGATGATCGGGTAGATAAAGTTACCAAAGAGCGCGGCCATTAAAAGATAGGTGATCACCACCGCGAGGATAAAGTTCCACTGCAGCGCCCCGACCGTTTCGGTCAGCTGATCGGCTGTACCCGCCAGGCGGATACTCATCCCCTCTTTGAGGTTGGCAATGGGGAGAATCTCTTGGTTGAGCCACTCCATC